>JAHEHW010000064.1 GCA_024639745.1 Salaquimonas sp.
AGCAGTTGCATGAGAATATGCGAAAGCAGCCAATTGTCGCGGAGAAGCAGTTTACACTCTTTGTGACGGAGAACCGACGACGAACGAATATCGCGAAAATCGCGATGGCTGGGGACCCGCCGTTGCGGATCGAGATCGATGGACGCGGCCCTAAGGACGATTTCTCCGTACCGGTCGGCGGTCAGTGTGATGGTGGTCAGAAAGGCAAGAATGCCAAGTCTGATTGCCGAGATGGCGGCGGAGGGATCATCCGCGGCGCCCAGTGCCGGAAGCCAGAAGACACTCCCTAGACTGGGCAATTTTTCCAGAACGGCGGACGAAGTCAGGAACTCCAGTCTTGAAAGCGTTCCGAAGGAAGAGATCGCTACAAGTTGAATGCCGATAATAAACCCCGCGCCCACGGTTGCCGCGGCGATCTGGGCGACCAGGCGGGTTTTTGCCGGACCGATAATGACGAAAAGTTCCATCGTCAGGATAATCGCCGCACAGGTGGCGAATAGTCCAAAGCCGAGAAGTACCGGGTACCGGCAAACAGGCTGAACATGGAGTTAACGGCGGTCCCGATAGCCTATCTGCGCCGTGGCCCAAGGAACTGGTCGAAGATCGACTCTATGCCCTTCTCGTAGTCTGGCATCTTGTGGCG
Organism: Salaquimonas sp.; assembly: GCA_024639745.1. GTDB lineage: Bacteria > Pseudomonadota > Alphaproteobacteria > Rhizobiales > Rhizobiaceae > Salaquimonas. Next base: position 644 of record JAHEHW010000064.1, read on the forward strand.
GGAGGGATTGAACATCTCGCCGAATAGATCATCAAGCCCACCTGTGGGCCTGCGCGGACCTGGTTCCTCGGCGCTGCGCTGATAGTCAGGTTGGGGTTCGGGATCTGGTCTCGACGGCTCTGGCTCCGGAGCGTTGGGGGCGGCTCCCCCCATCGGGCCGTTCCTCAGCATGTCCTGAAAAATATCGCCCAGCGGATTGTTCGTTCCGCTTGCGTCGGAGCCTCCTCCAGGCATTCCTCGTCCGGTCCATTGCTCGAACATGTCCTCGAGTGGATTGCGGGCCCGCTCGCCACCGGGAGATGTCGGGGACTGACCCATGCCGCCAGCCGGACCACCGCGCATAATCTGCTCGAGAATCTGGCCGAGTATCCCGCCGCCTCCAAGCGCATTCTGCGTCGCATGCGGCTGTGCCTGCTGGCTGGCAGCCATTTGCTGTTGCAGGCCGCCAAGAACGAGCGGTGCAAGTGCCGGCAGGAGTTTCTTCAACAGGGTTTCCGACAAGCCCGTTGTTGCCTCCGCTTGTTTGGCGACGGCGCGGCTGACTTCCTTGTCGCCGAACAGATGCCCCAAAATCGCGTTGCCTTCTGCCAGTCCCGCGGGAGAAAATGCCTGGTCGGGCCGCTGGAGGTAGGCAGCGTGGCTGCCTTGCGCGAGCGCCTGCATGAAGGAGGCAAACCCATCGGGTTGTGCCGTCTGCCGTCGCAGCCCCTCGCTAAAAGCAGGCATAAGGGCTTCGATTGCACTTTCAGCTTGTTTCGTGTCGATGCCGAACTGACTGGCAATCTGTCGAGTAAGATCGGCCTGCGGGGAAGCCTTCAACATTTCATAAAGCGGCAGCAATATTTCCTCCCTTGTCGGTTCGCCCGACTCAAAGATTTCCCAGCGGACGATATCACAAGTTTAAACTTGCATTAACCATACCCGCATAGGGTGTATTACGGACGTCTCGCAGGGGAAGATACTTTGCTCAATAGCGGCAAGCAAATCCACCAAACGCAACCAGCCAACCATACGGATCATGCAGCTTTGAAGACAAGTGTAAAAGCTCAACCATACCAGGCCGCGCGTCGGTCGATGAATCGTCTGGCCTACCTGGTTGTGGAGGGTCAGCCTCACGGCTTCCTTTGCAACCTTCAACAGATTGGCGCCGACTCGGCCCAGTTCACCGTTTCCGGCCTTATGGGTATACCCGATCACTTTTCGCTATACGTGGAACCGGACAAGATCCGCTACGAATGCGAAGTGGTGATGAAGAAAGGCAACGCCGTAAGAGTGCGTTTCAACGACCGTGAAGAAAATGTCCGGTTTCGGGGCGGAATGCGACAAGGCTAGCTGCCCGAAACGCTGACGGGCAGCGGGAAAGCCTCAGAAAGCCATCTCGTCGAAAATCCGACGGACTTCATACTCCCATGGGCCCTGATAAAGCCAGAGCAACCGATCCGCTGAAGTGCTGCCTGAGGTGAGCATTTCTTCAAGCGGCACAAGGAAGATCCGCTCATCGATACCCTCACTGTTGCATTGCCCGCGTCGGGCAAGGCCGCCTTTAGCAAGCAAGAGCACCGTTTTGCCGATTTCGATCAATTTCTCGCCACCGATTTCTGCTTGCAGGCCTTTTTCGGGAACCGATGCGCGCAACTCCGCGACCATCTCCGGCGTCCAGTCTCTGGTGAGGTCCTCAATCGCCTGCAGGGCGACATCGTCGTAAAGCAGTCCGACCCAGAAAGCGGGCAGTGCGCAGATCACCCGCCACGGCCCGCCATCGGCTCCGCGCATCTCCAGAAACCGTTTCAGCCGCACATCCGGAAATACGGTTGAAACATGGTTGGACCAGTCGCCCATTGTCGCTCGCATTCCGCTCGCATTCTTCGAGGACTTACCGTTCAGGAATTCGCGGAAGGTGATATCCGTCATGTCGATATATTTGCCGTCGCGGATGATGAAATACATCGGTATGTCGAGACACCAGTTGGCGTAGGCCTCAAATCCGAACCCCGGATCCAGCATTTGTGGCTGGTAGCCGCCACGCTGATTGTCCACATCCATCCAGACGGCGGATCGCCAGGATAGCATGCCGTTCGGTTTGCCGTCGGTGAACGGAGAATTCGCGAAAAGTGCTGAAGCAAGCGGCTGCAATTTCAGCGATGTCTGCAATTTGCGGCGCATATCCTTCTCATCAGAGAAATCCAGATTCACCTGGATAGTGGCCGTGCGATACATCATGTCGAGCCCGCGAGTGCCGACTTTCGGCATATAATTCGACATGATCGCATAACGGCTCTTCGGCATCCGCGGCGTGTCCTCGAGTGTCCATAGCGGGCTTGAGCCGGTACCGAGAAATCCAATACCGAGGGGCTTCGCCACTTTCTTTACTGCGCGCAGGTGACGGTTTGACTCCCGGCAGGTCTGGTGAAGTGTCTCAAGCGGCGCGCCCGAAAGTTCGAATTGGCCTCCGGGTTCGATCGAGATGGCGCCATTGCCGTTCGGTTCGACAAGTCCGATGATGCGCCCCTCATCGGTAATTGCGTCCCAGCCAAGTTCGGCCTGCATGCCTTTCAACAGCGCCTCGATACCGTTATCGCCGGCATAGGGCACAGGTGAATAATCCCGGCTGTAAAAAGCGAATTTCTCGTGTTCGGTGCCGATGCGCCAATCTTCCCGTGGCTTGCAGCCAACCTCGAACCACTCGATAAGCTGCGTTATACCTTCCAGCGGTCGGTCGTCGACGGTATCTCTTGCCATGTGTCTGACTTTCGGTTTTGCCCGTCAGCTTTCTGGCCCGGGACAGCAGTCGTTTGCGTTATGCAAAGCTCTAAAAACAGACGCCCTCATCTGCAAGTCAAACTTTTCAACCGGACGGTGTGGCACCGTCTCCGGCGAGGTCTCCGCAAACTGCCTGAACGAGCGTAAGCGTAGCGACCGCAGCCGTATCCGCGCGGAGGATTCGCGGGCCAAGGCTGATCGCCGTAAGCCATTTCTGTTCCAGAAGCACCTGCCGTTCGTCTTCGGAAAAACCGCCCTCTGGTCCGACAAGGACCCCGAGTCTTTTTCCGACAACCGTCTCCAGCGCTTTCAGCGGATCAGTTTCCGCAGCGCTTTCATCGGCGAAGATCAAATGGCGGTCTGCCCGCCAATCGGCGATCAGGTGTTCGAGCTTAACCGGCTCGAGACATTCGGGCAGTGAAAGAATTCCACATTGCTCGGCGGCTTCTCGCGCATTTGTGGCCATCCGGTCGGTGTTGATCCGAGTCACTTGGGTGTGATGGGTGAAAACGGGTTGCAGAACTCCTGCGCCCATTTCGACCGCTTTCTGAACCATGTAGTCCAGGCGGGCTTGTTTCAGGGGAGCAAAGTAATAATGCAGGTCATATGCCGCCGGTTGCGGGCGGGTTTGTGCCTGACAGGCAAGTACGGCTTCCTTGCGACTGGCGCGCTCTATTCCGGCAAGCCATTCACCGTCGCGGCCGTTGAATAGCAACACGCGGTCGCCATCCCTGAGGCGCAGGACATTGAGAAGATAGTTCGATTGCTGCCGATCGGTGGCGATTTCGGTATTCTCGTCCAAATCGGCATCGACGAAAATCCGTTGCGTTTTGAAATCGTATTTCGCCATGGGCTCGAACCGCTGCGCCGGGCTTAATCGCGAACCAGCAGAATATGCAGCCGCACCGGGCCATGGGCGCCGAGGATCAGAGTCTGTTCTATATCCGCGGAGCGGGACGGGCCGGTAACTAGGTTCAGGGTACGGGGCATCTTGCGTTCGCCAAATCGTTTCCTCAAACGCGGCCATATATCCTCGTAATGGTCGACGACATCTTTTTCACGCAGGACGACGACATGATTTTCTGGCAGGAAGTTCAATGTTGTTGGATTATCGGGACCAGACGTCAGCGCCAGCGTACCGGTCTCGACGATACCGCATTCGGCATGACTGACGCCGACGATGTCCGATCCATCGCCCGGTGCCGGTTTGATCGTCAGCTTTTTCTCGGCCTGCTTGCGAAGTCCGTCGAGGCGCTTGTCCGGACTCATCCGTACCTCGGCTGGCAGGTTGTGATCCCTGAGCCATTCGACTAGCGCCTTGCCCATCGATTGTTCCGATACACGCGAAACGCTCGCCTGCGCCGCTTCGGCTTTGTCGATGAACTGTTTAAGGCGCTTGACGCGTGTGCCGGGGACTGCCGGCAATATGCCGGGCGCATGTTCGGCAATGCGTTTCTCAACAGCGCGACGGCGATCCGAGTCGTCCCCGTCGACCTTCTGACGGCTCTTAATCCGCTCAAGGATGAATTCACGGCTCATGATGCCTATCGCTTTCCTTTCCACTGGGCCATGAAGGTCCCGCCTTCCGGAGTCGGCATGTCGCGATGCTTGGTCCAGGCGCTGGCGACCGGCAACCAGCCTAGCCGGTGACGCCGTCCACCAAGAACCGACATGCCTCTGGCGGCAATGCGGGTTGCCAGCCGGTAGAGCGTCGGACGCTTTGCAACCCATGCCCAGAGTTTGAGGTTTCGCCTCTGGGCGGGCGGTGAGAGATGTTTTTCGAATTCCTGTTCTCGCCAGTGCCGCATCATCTTCGGCAGGGGTATACGCATCGGGCAAACCTCTTCGCATCGGCCACAGAAGGTTGAAGCGTTGGGCAGATGGCCCGCCTTGTCCACGCCGATGAATTTCGGCGTCAGCACCGAACCCATGGGCCCCGGATAGACCCAGCCATAAGCGTGACCGCCAACGGCATGATAGACCGGGCAATGATTCATGCAGGCGCCGCAACGAATGCAGCGCAGCATGTCCTGAAACTCCGTTCCGATCATTTCCGAGCGACCATTATCGAGCAGGACGACGTGATACTGTTCCGGACCGTCCGGGTCTTCAGGGCGGCGCGGACCGGACGAGAGCGTGGTGTAGACTGACATTTCCTGTCCTGTCGCGGACCGTGCCAGAACTCGCATGATCTGGCTCATATCCTCCAGGGTCGGAACGATCTTTTCGATCGAGGCAACAACGATATGCACCTTCGGAAGCGATTGAGTGAGATCGCCGTTGCCCTCATTCGTCACGATGATCGAACTACCTGTTTCGGCCACGAGGAAATTCGCGCCGGTGATGCCGACATCGGCGTTGAGAAACCGGTCACGCAGCACGCCGCGGGCTTCTTTCAGAAGGATTTCCGGCTCATCCATGGCGCGGTTTGCGTCGAGATGGGTATGTGCTTTTTTGAAATCGTCGCGAACCTGGTCCATGTTGAGATGGACAGCCGGCGCAATGATATGGCTCGGATGCTCGCCTCTGAGCTGAATGATGTACTCCCCGAGATCCGTCTCGATCGGCGTGATGTCGCTCTTTTCCAGAAAGGAATTGAGTCCGATCTCCTCGGTGATCATCGATTTGCCCTTGGTCACCGAGCGAGCGCCTGCCTTCCGGCAGATATCGAGGATATGCCCGCGGGCTTCGCTGGCGGTGGCTGCCCAGTGCACATTCCCACCCTGCGCCGTCACCCGTTCCTCGAAGGTCTCGAGATAGATGTCCAGGTTTTCGAGTACATGGTCCTTGATGGCCTTCGCATTGTCGCGAAGGGCTTCAAATTCAGGCAGCGCCGCTGCCGCGGCGGCCCGCTTGTCGATAAAATTCGAACGGACGTGGCCCAAAGCCTTCTGCAACTGTTCGTCGCCCAGGGCACGTGTTGCGTTCCGCTTGAAGCCGGGGCTTGTGATTTGCATTCCGGTTTGCCTCGTTATTCGCGTTTGCCGCCAATCGGCGGCGTGTCGGTCATGCCGGCCAGAACTTCGGCCACATGGCGTACCTCGGTGCGTTTGCCTTCACGGCGCAATTTGCCCGCCATGTTCAGCAGACAACCCATATCGCCGGCGAGCAGCATGTCCGCATCGGCAGCTTCGATATTGGCAGTTTTTTCGGTAACGATGGCGTTGGAGATATCGCCATATTTCACCGCGAAAGTGCCACCAAAGCCGCAGCATACATTTGAATTCTTCATTTCCTTGAGTGAAAGCCCCTCCACCGAGGCGAGAAGCTTGCGCGGCTGTGCGTTGATACCGAGCTCCCGCAGACCGGCGCAGGAGTCGTGATAGGTGGCGCTTGCATCGACCTTGCTGGACACGCGCTCAACCTTCATCACATCCGTGAGGAAGCTGATGAGCTCATGCACCTTGCCTGAAAATGTTTCCGCGCGCTCATGCCAGACGGGATCACCCTGGAAGAGTTCAGGATAATGCTTCGCCAGCATGCCGCCACAGGAGCCCGAAGGTGCAACGATATAATCGAATTCTTCGAAGGCCTTGATCACCTCGATTGCGATTTCGCGTGTGTCGGCGCGATCGCCGGAATTCCATGCGGGTTGTCCGCAGCAGGTCTGGGACACCGGGACGTGCACCTCGCAGCCGGCATCTTCGAGAAGTTTGACCGCTGCAAAACCGACGCTCGGACGAAACATATCGACCAGACAGGTTACAAATAGTCCGACGCTAATGGGTGTACTCATGCTCTGAATCTACTCGCTACTCGTTGCTTGGGAGTTGGATGGGCGCCGCTGCATGAAACGAAGGCCTGAAATCCTTTCGCGCTCGGCTTCACCATCCAGTTCGAGACTCTTTTCAAGCACATATTGCATATGCGCACGAGAGGCTTCTGCCGCCCGCTCCGGATCCTGGGCGAGAATCGCATCCGCAATTGCCATATGCTGATCGAAAAGCGCCTGCCGCCCGCCCGGTTTTTCGTAAAGCCGGCTGCGGTTTTGGAATACGCCTTCCGACAAAAGCTTGTAACAGGACCGCAGGGTGTGAAGCAAAACAAGATTGTGCGCCATTTCGCCGATCAGCGTGTGAAAATCGACATCCGCCTCGGCCTCTTCCTGAAAATTTGATTCCGCATGGGCCTGTTTCATTCGCTCGACACAGGCGCGCAGCATCTCCAGGTCACAGTCCGTAGCACGGGTCGCGGCATATTTGGCAGCCACGCACTCGATCTCTCGGCGGTATTCAAGATAATCCACCGTTGCCTTGCGATGATGCGGCAGGAGAGCCGAAATGGGTTCGGTGAAGACTTGGCCGATAATATCGCGAATGAAGGTGCCTCCGCCCTGACGCCGCATCACGATGCCGCGCTTTTCCATCGAGTCAATCGCTTCTCTCAGCACCGGGCGTGACACACCCATTTCCCCTGCTAGAACCCGCTCCGGCGGAAGTCTGTCACCGGAACGCAGGACACCCTCGAGGATCAGCGCTTCGATTTGATGCGCGACCTCTGCGGATGACTTTTCCTGGGGTATATGCTGAAAGACGGACATAGGCATAATTCAAGTTTACGATTCACCGCTAGCGAGGCAAGAAAAAATTGGTCAACTTAGTTTACCAAAAGCTGCCTGTGATTGAAATGGTACGCTGGCGATCCATCATCTGATCATTGAAATTGGCCTCTA
>JAHEHW010000407.1 GCA_024639745.1 Salaquimonas sp.
ACTGTCTTTTCAGTTTGCGGGCACCGATCAAGCGCGTGGCGGGTTACGACACTGTGATGCCTTATCCAAAACTAGAAAACCTCTACATGCCCGATATTGGCCGCATCCTTGCCGCATCCAAAGAAGTGATGGCTTACCAATGAAAACCTTCAACCTGCCAGATCTGGGAGAGGGCCTCAATGAGGCGGAGATTGTTGACTGGCATGTCTCAACCGGTGATTCCGTTGTGACTGGTCAGCCCCTCCTTTCGGTCGAAACTGACAAGGCGGTGGTCGAGATCCCCGCGCCCTGGTCTGGTGTTATTGCGGAACGATTGGCAAATACCGGAGATCTCGTTCAGGTGGGCCAGCCCATTGTCACATTCAGTAATGAAAAGACGCAAGATGCGGGCGCGATCGTAGGGGAAATTGATAAGGACCATAAAGCAGCAGGGGATCAAGCCACAGCAGCAATTGGAAAGAGAAAGAGGCGTGGGAGCAGCCTGCCGGCCACGCCCGCTGCCCGCAGATTGGCTGCCGAAAGGGAAATCGATCTGTCTGCCATCCGCGGAACGGGACCCGAAGGCGTAATCCAGACAAGCGACATTCTTTCTCCTGCTGATGTGGTGGTTGACGGTGAGGTCTTGCGTGGGGTGCGCAGGGCAATGTGCAAGGCCATGACCTCTGCCCGCAGAGCGGTCGTGCCGGCCACCGTGACCGGGTTCGCAGACATCACGGATTGGCCGGACAAAGAAGCGGTCATGCCTCGTCTGGTAAAAGCTGTTGTAGCAGCTTGCGCAGCCGAACCGGCTCTTAATGCATGGTTCGATGGTGAGCATCGTAAAGTCCATTCGCATGTCGATTTGGGTATCGCCGTCGATACCCCCGAAGGATTGTTTACCCCGGTTCTGCGAAACGCCGGAAACGTAGAGAACCTTCCTGGAGCCTTGCTGGCGTTACGGAATCTTGTTGTCGACCGCGCGGCTAAGCCGAGCCAGCTCAAAGGTGCAACGATAACACTTTCCAACTTCGGTTCTATCGCTGGCGATCATGCAGCACTTGTCGTTATGCCCCCGCAGGTGGCGATTTTGGGCACAGGTCAGATCCGGAAAACCTGCATCCCACGTGACGGTGTCGCCGGGATCGGAAAAATACTCCCGCTTTCCCTGACCTTTGATCATCGGGCAGTGACTGGCGGCGAAGCAGCGCGATTTCTCAAAGCTGCTCGAGATCGTCTGGAAACTAAATCATCGGCAGGGAGATCTTAGCAATGATGCCCGGATTTGAGAGTGACAAGTTCGGCCCTGAGAAGATTGTTCAAATACGCAAGCCCGCCATCGGGCTCGAAGCTGCAGTGGTCATCGATAACTCCGCGGCAGGGCCATCGATTGGCGGCATCCGAATGGCGCCTGATGTAACGCTTGAAGAGTGTGCCCGGCTTGCTCGCGCGATGACCTGGAAGAATGCCGCTGCCGGTTTACCGCATGGTGGCGGCAAGGCAGTCATCAAGGCGGACCCTTCAATGCCAGACACAGAGAAGGCACAGCTGATCCGCGGCTTTGCACAATCGATTGCAAATCTAGAAGACTATATTCCGGGCCCCGATATGGGAACGAACGAGAACGCCATGGCATGGATCATCGATGAGATCGGCCGCGCAGTTGGCTTGCCAGCTGTCTTGGGCGGGATACCTTTGGATGAAATAGGCGTGACCGGATATGGCCTGAAAAGAGCGGTCGAAGCTGCAGAACCCTTCTCGGGCATCCCGATCAATGGGGCCCGCCTATCGATTCAGGGTTTTGGGGCAGTCGGAAGACATGCTGCGCGATTCCTATCACAGAAAAATGCCATTCTGGTTGCCGCGTCAGACTCTTCGGGAACCATTTCCAATCCCCTCGGTCTTGATGTTGAGGCACTTTGCCGGTTGAAGGATGCTGGCGGGAAGTTCTACGACCTTGCTGACCCTGACGTAACAAAAGGTCCGCCAGAGGAGGCGATTATTGCTGATTGCGATATCCTAATTCCGGCTGCACGGCCGGATGTCATCAATGCTGGAAACGAAAGTGCTATCCGCGCAAAAATGATTGTTGAAGGCGCTAATATTCCTGCAACGCTGGAAGCTGAGAATGCCCTGTTCAGGCGCGGAGTTATCCTAATCCCAGATTTCATTGCAAATGCCGGTGGGGTTATTTGCGCATCGGTTGAATATCACGGGGGGACAGAAAGCCAGGCAATTTCGGTTGTCGGGGATAAGATAGCAGGCAATGTCCGGACCGTTCTCGAAAGAGCGCAAGCCGCCTCAATCATTCCTCGTAAAGCCGCTGCAGAACTTGCTCAGGAGCGGGTCGAACAAGCCATGTCGATGCGGCGCTTCGGATAAATATCCTAGGATCAGGACTTCGAAATCGCCAATACAGAGTGAAACTTGATAAAGACTCACAACCATAACCCTTGCAATGGTTAGAGGTCAGCTTGAATTGATTATCAGCTTTGCAGATCAAAGAAAGCGCCT
>JAHEHW010000065.1 GCA_024639745.1 Salaquimonas sp.
CAAAGAATAGATCATAGAATTCGAACTCTTTGGTTTTTCCAATTCTCTGTTTCAGCGCAGCGCGACCAAAATCACGGTGACGCTCCCGGCCACTAGTCAGACGCCATTTTCTGATTTGCTGTTTCCCTGTCTCAAAGTAAGTTAATAAGGTTCCAGTCTCGGCGATTGATCGAAAAAACGCAGATGATTGGATAAAGTATCCACGATCAATCAATTCGCCTGAAGCGCTGCAATCGTTCAATACTCGATTGGCGCTAATATACCTACTGCAAGCGCTTCTTTAGCCGTCTCCGTTTCAAGTTGTCTATCGCATGCTAAGGTGGCTTCCGTATCAAATCGGTGGCAGCGATTTGGACTTGAATAGCTCCTGATATGGATGAGGCGAGCCCTTTATGGCTCGCCTCTATTTCTGATTCTTCAATAAGGGACACCGGCGAGTCGCCACTCCTCCTTAGCTACACCCGCTCGTTGCGCCACAGGTGTCGCACTTCTCGCAGGTGCCGTTGCGCACCATGGTGAAGTTGCCGCACTCGTCGCAGGAGTTGCCGGTATAGCCCTGCATTAGCGCCTTCTGACGCTGGGCTCCGGTGTCGAGTTTCGGCGGCGCCTTGGCAGGTGCCGGGGTTTCCTCGACTGATGTTTCGGTGCGCGTTTCAGGCTGGGCAGCCGGCTCGGGCGAGACATCCCGCTTGAAGGCGGAGGGCTCGCTGGCGGTCTCGTATTTCACCGCCGCCGCCGTCTTGGCGCCTGTTGACGATCCGATCGCCGTAACCGTCGGTTTTGCCGCCGGCGCGTTGGCCGGGCGAGGGGCTTCTCCCTTGGGGTCGCCGCCCAGCGCATTCGCCGCCGACTTAATAACCTGCAGCTTGTGACCACGGGTCAGGCCGGTCGAGATGGGTTCGGTCTTGCCCTGGGTCACGCCTTTGCCTAGCGCGGTGTTGGAGAAGTCCGACATGTCGACATGCGCGAGGTCGTGACGGCCGAGATAGGAGACAGCGAGTTCCCGGAAGACGTAGTCGAGAATCGAGGTCGCGTTCTTGATCGCGTCGTTCCCGGTGACCATGCCGGCCGGCTCGAACTTGGTGAAGGTGAAAGCCTCCACATATTCCTCAAGCGGCACGCCATATTGCAGGCCGAGCGAGACGGCGATGGCGAAGTTGTTCATCATCGCGCGGAAAGCAGCGCCCTCCTTGTGCATGTCGATGAAGATCTCGCCGAGGCGGCCGTCGTCGTATTCGCCGGTGCGGAGATAGACCTTGTGGCCGCCAACCACTGCTTTCTGGGTGTAGCCCTTGCGGCGATGAGGCATTTTCTCGCGCTCGCGGATCGCTTTCTCGATGACGCGCTCGATGACTTTTTCGACCACTTTCTCCGTTACCTGCGTCGCGCGGGCGGCAGCCGGCGCTTCGAGCAGCTCTTCGAGCGCCTCTTCTTCCTCCTCGTCTTCGATCAGCGAGGCGTTCAATGGCTGCGAAAGCTTGGAGCCGTCGCGGTACAGCGCATTGGCCTTGAGCGCCAGCTTCCAAGATAGCATGTAGGCCGATTTACAGTCTTCGACGCTGGCCGAGTTGGGCATGTTGATCGTTTTCGAGATCGCGCCGGAGATGAAAGGCTGGGCAGCCGCCATCATGCGGATATGCGATTCGACGGAAAGCGCCCGTTTGCCGATCTTGCCGCATGGGTTGGCGCAATCGAATACGGGCAGGTGCTCGTCCTTGATGAAAGGCGCGCCTTCCAGCGTCATCGCTCCGCAAACATGAATGTTGGCGGCTTCGATATCCTTTTTCGAAAAGCCGAGATGGACCAGCATGTCGAAATTGAAATCGTTCAGCTGGTCATCCGTGAGGCCGAGTTCGGATTTGCAGAAATCCTCGCCGAGCGTCCACTTATTGAAGGCAAACTTGATGTCGAAGGCCGATTTCAGCCCTTCGTTCACGGCGGCGATCTTGTCCTCGGTGAAGCCTTTCGACTTGAGCGAGGCAGGGTTGATCGCCGGTGCCTGGTTGAGATTGCCGTGGCCGACCGCATAAGCCTCGATCTCGCCGATCTGCGCTTCGGAATAGCCGAGCGTGCGCAGGGCTTCCGGTACGGCACGGTTAATGATCTTGAAGTAACCGCCGCCGGCGAGCTTCTTGAACTTCACCAACGCAAAGTCCGGCTCTATCCCGGTGGTGTCGCAGTCCATGACCAGTCCAATCGTGCCGGTTGGCGCGATGACGGTTGCCTGGGCGTTGCGGTAGCCGTTCTTTTCGCCCATTTCGACCGCGCGATCCCAGGCGGAAGTCGCATGGGTGATGAGGTCGGCCTGCGGGCAGGCGGCGTGGTCGAGCGGTACCGGCTTGACGGCGAGGCCCTCGTAGTCGGACGACAGGCCGTGGGCGGCGCGGCGGTGATTGCGCATGACGCGGAGCATGTGACTGGCATTGCGCTCGTAATCCGGGAAAGCGCCCAGTTCACCAGCCATCTGCGCTGAGGTCTCGTAGCAGATGCCGGTCATGATTGCGGTGATCGCGCCGCAGATCGCGCGGCCTTCTTCCGAATTATAGGCAATGCCCGAGGTCATCAGCAGGCCGCCGATATTGGCGTAGCCGAGGCCCGTGGTGCGGTACTCGTAGGACAGGCGGGCGATTTCCTTCGACGGGAACTGCGCCATCATGACCGAGATTTCGAGAACGATCATCCACAGACGGCAGCCATGCTCGAAGCTATCGACGTCGAATGCGAGCGGGTTTTCGGCAGAAGCCTTCACCTTGTCGCGAAACTGCAGCAGGTTCAGTGAGGCGAGGTTACAGGCGGTGTCGTCGAGGAACATGTATTCCGAGCACGGGTTGGAAGCACGGATACGGCCTGCTTCCGGGCAGGTGTGCCAGTCGTTCATCGTCGTGTTGTAGTGAAGTCCCGGATCGGCGGACTGCCAGGCGGCGGTGCCGATCTGCTCCCAAAGATCCCGGGCCTTGATGGTCTTGACCGGCCTGCCGGTGAGCCGGCCGATCAGATCCCAGTCCTTGTCTTCCTCGACCGCGCGCAGGAAGTCATCGGTCAGGGAGACCGAATTGTTGGAGTTCTGGCCGGAAACGGTCAGATAGGCCTCGGAATCCCAGTCGGTGTTATAGGCTGGAAATTCGATATCCGTGAAACCCTGACGGGCGAGTTGGATCACGCGCTGGATGTAGTTTTCCGGTACAGACGCCTTCTTGGCGGCGCGGATTTCGCGTTTCAGCGCGGTGTTGATGCCCGGGTCGAAGCAGTCATCGGCATTGCCCTCGCAATTGATGCAGGCTTTCATGATCGCCTTCATGTGCTTCGAAACGGTTTTCGAACCGGTAACGAGAGCGGCAACCTTCTGCTCTTCCTTGACCTTCCAGTTGATGTATTCCTCGATATCCGGGTGATCAATATCGACAACGACCATCTTCGCCGCGCGGCGGGTCGTGCCGCCGGACTTGATGGCGCCGGCTGCGCGGTCACCGATCTTCAGGAAGCTCATCAGGCCGGAAGACTTGCCGCCACCGGAGAGTTTTTCGCCTTCGCCGCGCAGGTGCGAGAAGTTGGAGCCGGTGCCGGAGCCGTATTTGAACAGCCGCGCTTCGCGGGTCCACAAATCCATGATGCCGCCTTCATTGACGAGGTCGTCGCCAACCGACTGGATGAAGCAGGCATGGGGCTGTGGGTGCTCATAGGAAGATTTCGATTTCACCAGCTTGCCGGTGAACGGGTCGACATAATGGTGGCCCTGGGCCGGCCCGTCGATGCCATAGGCCCAATGCAGGCCGGTGTTGAACCATTGCGGGCTGTTCGGTGCGACGCGCTGGGTGGCGAGCATGTAGCAGAGTTCATCGTAAAAGGCCCGGGCGTCTTCTTCCTTGTCGAAATAGCCGCCTTTCCAACCCCAATAGGTCCAGGTGCCAGCAAGCCGGTTGAAGACCTGGCGGGCATCCATTTCAGAGCCGTAGCGCTCGTTTTCGGGCATTTTTGCAAGGGCTTCCTTGTCAGCTTCGTGACGCCACAGCCAGGACGGAACGGTTTCTTCCTCGACAGGCTTCAGGATCGCTGGCACGCCAGCCTTGCGGAAATATTTCTGCGCGAGAATGTCAGACGCGACCTGGCTCCAAGCCGCAGGCACGGAAATGTTCTCCAGACGGAACACGATCGAACCGTCCGGGTTCCTGATTTCACTCGTCGCCTGACGAAATTCCAGGCCCTCGTATGGTGCTTTGCCCGCTTTTGTAAACCGCCGCTCGATGCGCATTTCCGTCTTCCCTTCTTCCTGCATTTTGCCCCAAAAATGAGGCAATAAACCGCCATTGCCCGGAGCGGTCATTGCCGCGCCCAAGCCCCCGAAATTGCCTGTTTGTTTTCCCTGTAAGAAACCAGTGAAATTTGCAGCTCATCTTTTCAATGCCCGTGCGAACCCCACTGGACATTTTACATTTTGGCTGCATTAGCTTCCCGGTCGCCGACTATATCTAGTGTCATTAGACCTGACAATCCCTAAATATAGTATTAACCGATTTTAGCCCCCAAAAAATTCGCTCCTTCGTCTGCCGTAGGAGATCGCCATTTCGGCAAAGCCCCACCGTGCGAAAAGTTTATTGCTTTTCGCCATTTACGCTCTGGTTTTATGGAACCGGCAAACCTTTACCCGTTGCCGTTACTACCGATGAAACTCACCGGGCCCCCTGTATGACCGGACACGCCAACCTGCAGTAGGACTGTAAAGTGACTCGGAAAAAATCGTCAAGCGGTAGTTGGTCAGAATTTTTGAAATACCACATATTGTATTTGCTTGTGGAAAGCGTGGATAAGGCATGCAATTTGAAAAACCTCCTTGAATCAATGATTTGCTGAGCGAGCGGTGACGCGGGAAGGGCGCCGGCGCGCATTTTGGCGTAAGCTACTTCCCTTTCTCGGCAGGCCCCGTGATCTGAAATTCATGTTTGTGTCTGATTCGCCAGACCGGGTTTGCGCTTCCAAAGTGGCAGGGGCAAGGTGCAGAGGCCGAGCTGTAATCGACCGCCGCTGCGTTCAGCAGCTGGCTTAAGGCCTGTCATTTTATGTGGGACCATGGCGAAACCGCGAGCAAGAATTTTGCTTCGGCTTTGCAGCGTTTATTCCGAGTTCTTTTTGCCAAGGTTGCGGGCCGCGGTTGCCCCGATACCGGCGGCGAGGAGAAGGAGCAGGCTGCCGGCAAGGAAAAACGCGCCCGGAAAGTAGAGCGGGGCGGCCGGATTGGTGAAAAACGCAAACATGGCGGTGGAGATCGCGGGCCCCACGATTGCCGCCATACCAGTGACCGCTGAAAGGCCACCCTGAAGCAATCCCTGTTCTTGAGCCGAGGCCTGTTGCGAGGCGAGCGCCTGAAGAGCGGGGCCGGCAACTCCCCAGCCAAGCACATAAGGGATAATACCCACATAGCCGATCAGACCGGTCCCATTAAAGGATAGAACGACATACATGGCAGCGCTGACAGTAAAGCCTCCGACCAGAGTCGCAACCTCGCCGAAGCGTTTGACCACATGGCGGACCATGACCGCCTGAACGAAGACATAGCAAATACCTACGACGGCGAGCGAAAAGCCTGCTTCCCGCATGCCCCAACCGTATTGTACGCCGGTGAAAAGGACCCAAACGGCTTCGAGCCCGCGCTGAACTGTATTGGCGATCAATAGCGCGACCGACAATGGCAGGATAACCGGATTGGCTGCCATCCATCCGAGCGCCTTCAGCATGCCGCGATTGCTGGAGCCCGCATCGCCACGTTTTTCCGGCGGGAGGGTTTCTTCAAGAAAGAAGAGTCCAAAAATCAGATTGAGGACGGATAGGGCGGCTGCGAAATAGAACGGCACCCGGAGACCGATCTCTCCAAGAACCCCGCCGATCAGCGGTCCGAGGATGAAGCCCAACCCGAAGGCGGCGCCAACAAGACCAAAAGCGGCGGCTCGATCCTTGCCTTCTGTCACATCAGCCATGTAAGCGTTAGCGACGGCGAATGTAGCGCCGAAAATTCCCCCCAGTGCACGACCCACAAGCACCCAGGCGATCGTCGGGGCGAGAGCGAGAAATAGATTATCGAGACCGAGGCCGGCAAGGGCGAGCAGCATGACCGGTTTTCTGCCATAGCGGTCCGACAGCCCGCCGATCAGGGGCGCGAAAAGAAACTGCATCAGCGCGTAAACGACCGATATGAGGCCGACAAGTGCAGCTGTTGAAGAGACGCCGCCGTCCGAAAGGGTTTCGACCAATGTAGGCAGAATCGGCCAGACCAATCCGACGCCCGCCATGTTGAGCGTTACGGTCGCCAGGACGACCCATTGAGAGCGGGTTACGGCCAATGCAGACCTATCCGATCAGCCGTCTGATCGGCCGGAAATGGGCTCGACATAGGCCATTTCCATATCCCAGGGAAAATAGATCCACGTGTCCTGCGATACTTCGGTCACGAAAGTGTCCGCAAACGGCACGCCGCTCGGTTTGGCGTATACGGTGGCAATATGTGCGTTCGGGAGCATCTCGCGAACCTTCTTGGCGGTTGCACCGGTATCGGTGAGATCGTCAATCACCAGAATGCCGTCCCCTTTGCCGCCGGTTTCGTTGACGAGCTTTTCCGAGATTTGCTTCAATACGACCAATTCGCCCTGATCCTTGTACTCGTGATAGGAGGCAATGCATACGGTTTCTATTTTGCGAATGCCCAGTTCGCGGGCAATTATCGCTGCTGGAACGAGGCCGCCTCTGGTAATCGAAACGATTGCGTTCCAGCCGCCTTTTGCTTCGCCAATGCCGATTAGCCGCCAAGCCAGAGCCTTGGAATCTCGATGGAACTGATCCCAGGTGACAGGAAAGGCTTTGTGGTTCGATGAAGTCATTGGCGGCTCTCTGAAATGGTAATCGATGCGGTTGATGACGTGGGATAGGTGGGGAGGGTCTGAGGTTCAAGTCGGTTGCCGGCGTAAACGGGCCTTAGAGCCAAGTGGCCTGCGGTTCTCTCGACCAGCCTATCGTAACTGTCTCATGCGATACAATCACCGGTCGCTTTATGAGTGTTGGATGTTTGATCATCAACTCCAGTGCTTTGGTTTCATCGACACCGGATTTTTCCGAAGGATCCAATCCCCGCCAGGTTGTCGACCGGGTGTTGAGAAGGGGCTGCCATCCCACCGATGTCGCAATTTCGCGAAGGCTGGCGACCGGCACGCCGTCTGCCCGAACATCGACCAGATGAAGATCGTGTCCGGCGTCCTGCAACTGGCGGATCGCCTTTTTGCACGTATCGCAATTCTTCAAGTGATAAACGGTCAATTTCATTTGTCTTGTTCCTGCAGTTGCAAGGTATCCAGCATCGTCTTTACGGCGTGTGTTGCGGGGTTTCCGCTTTGCTCATCACGAAACCGAATGACGATCTGAGTGGTGTAGCGCTCACCATCAAAGCGGGGGTAGGAACCGATTGCGGTTTCCGGGTGTCGCTTCTGCAACTCCGCGAGCGCGGTTCCGATTGTTCCCTCTGGGAACGGACTGTCGATGGCGACGGATTTGACCGGCATGCCGCCTTCCAGTGTTGGTCCGATCGAATCGAGCATGGCCTGAAAGATCGACGGTACTCCGGCGAGCACATGAACATTGCCTATGACGAAGCCCGGCGCGGCGGATATCGGGTTTTCTATCAGTTCCGCGCCCCGGGGGACGCGTGCCATGCGCTTGCGCGCTTCTGTAAACTCGATTTCGCGCGCGGCATAGTGTTCGGAAAGAAGCTTCAACGCGCGCGGATCGTGGTCGATCGAGACTTGGAAAGCCTTTGCCACGGCATCGGCGGTAATGTCGTCGTGTGTCGGACCGATTCCCCCCGACGTGAAAACATAAACGTAGCTTGCCCGCAAAGCGTTAAGGGCTTCGACGATTTCCGACTCCTCGTCGCCGACGATCCTGACCTCCTTCAGGTCGATGCCCTTCAGGGTGAGAAAATCGGCGAGATAACCGATGTTCCGGTCCTTGGTGCGGCCCGACAGGAGCTCGTCGCCAATTG
>JAHEHW010000408.1 GCA_024639745.1 Salaquimonas sp.
GTTCAATTTTATTCGCAACTCAAAATTGACGCACTCAATCAGCACTTGACGGATTTGTTTTGGATCGCCAAGTCACAGCGGACAAACATTTACTTATGTCATATCAATTGAAGCGGTTCTGGAATTTCATTCATGGCCAATAGCGTTGTCATCGTCGAGTCTCCGGCAAAAGCCAAGACCATCAACAAATATCTCGGCAAGGACTA
This sequence comes from Salaquimonas sp., assembly GCA_024639745.1. GTDB lineage: Bacteria > Pseudomonadota > Alphaproteobacteria > Rhizobiales > Rhizobiaceae > Salaquimonas. Next base: position 207 of record JAHEHW010000408.1, read on the forward strand.
CACGGTTCTCGCTTCTTACGGGCATGTCCGCGATCTGCCTCCGAAAGATGGGTCGGTTCGGCCGGACGAAGATTTCGATATGAGCTGGTCGGTCGATTCGAAATCCAAAAAACGGCTCAACGATATCGCAAATGCGGTGAAATTAGCTGATCGTCTCATCCTGGCGACCGACCCTGATCGCGAAGGTGAAGCGATCTCGTGGCATGTGCTCCAGGTTCTCAATGACAAGAAAGTTCTGAAAGACAAGCCGGTGGATCGCGTGGTCTTCAATGCGATTACCAAGAAGTCGGTTCTCGACGCCATGGCGCATCCAAGACAGATCGATTCCGATCTTGTAAATGCCTATCTCGCCCGCCGGGCCCTCGATTATCTTGTCGGCTTTTCCCTTTCACCGGTCCTTTGGCGCAAACTGCCCGGAGCCCGCTCCGCCGGACGGGTGCAGTCCGTCGCATTGCGGCTGGTCTGCGACCGCGAGGCCGAGATCGAGGCGTTCAAGCCGCAAGAATACTGGTCTGTCCTGGCAAACCTGAAAAACAAGGATGGGGATACCTTCGAGGCCAGTATAGCGGAATTTGACGGCAAGAAACTGCAGCGGCTCGACATCACCAACGAGGCCGATGCCCGACGCATCAAGGAGATGCTGGAGAATTCAGCGCTTTCGCTTACGCGTGTCGAATCGAAGCCGACCAAGCGCAATCCTTATGCGCCCTTCACCACTTCGACCCTGCAACAGGATGCCAGCCGCCGACTTGGCTTCGGGGCAACGCGGACGATGCAGATCGCCCAGAAACTTTATGAGGGTATCGATATCGGCGGCGAAACCCTTGGCCTGATCACTTACATGCGTACTGACGGCGTACAGATCGCGCCGGAAGCTGTTCCGTCGATCCGCAACCAGATCGAATCGAATTTCGGCAAGGAATATCTGCCGGAGAAATCCCGCTACTATGCCACGAAAGCTAAGAATGCGCAGGAAGCGCACGAGGCGATCAGGCCGACCGAGGTAAGCCGGACGCCTGAAAAGGTATCCAGGTATCTGTCCGACGAGCAGCGCAAGCTATACGATCTCATCTGGCGGCGCACGATTGCCAGTCAGATGGAGTCCGCCGAAATCGAGCGCACCAGCGTGGACATCACCGCTTCCGCTGGCGGCAAATCCGCGATTTTGCGGGCAACCGGTTCGGTTATCCGTTTCGACGGTTTCCTTGCTGCCTATGAGACAAAGGGAAATGATGACGACGACCAATCCAAACGGCTGCCGCCGCTGAGCGAAGGCGAGACCGTCGGGCGTGAAGCCATCGACATCAAGCAGCATTTCACCGAACCGCCTCCGCGCTACTCGGAAGCCTCGCTCATTCGCAAGATGGAGGAACTGGGCATCGGGCGGCCATCGACCTATGCCTCGGTACTCTCGACCCTGGAGGACCGCGAATACGTCGAACTCGACAAAAAGCGTTTTATCCCGGCATCCAAGGGGCGTTTGGTCACGAGCTTCTTGGAGAGCTTCTTCAAGCGCTACGTGGAATATGATTTCACCGCCGACCTAGAGGAGAAACTCGACCGGATCTCGGCCGGAGAGATGTCCTGGAAAGATCTTTTGCGGGACTTCTGGAAACAATTTTCCGCCAGCATCGACGATATCAAGGACCTCCGCGTCTCCGAGGTTCTCGACATGCTCAATGTCGAACTGGCATCCCTCGTGTTTCCGCCACGGGAAGACGGCAGCGATCCCCGCATCTGCCCGAAATGCGGCAATGGGAATTTGTCGCTGAAAGTTGGCAAATATGGAGCCTTCATCGGCTGCTCAAATTATCCGGAATGCAATTTCACCCGGCAACTGGGGGCAGACGAGGCGGACGAGGCCGCGGTAGAAGGACCGAAAGTCCTTGGCATCGATCCGGAAACGGAGCAGGAAGTCACGCTGCGAAGTGGTCGTTTCGGACCTTATGTCCAGTCTGGAGAAGGCAAAGAGGCCAAGCGAGGCAGTATTCCAAAGGGTTGGGATCCCGCAGAGATCGATTTCGAGCGGGCCATGCAACTGCTTTCTCTGCCTCGCGATGTTGGCCCGCATCCCGAGACCGGCAAGATGATCACGGCTGGCATTGGCCGCTATGGACCCTTCGTCCTGCACGAGGGTGTTTATGCCAATCTGGATTCGCCGGACGAAGTCTTCACGGTCGGCATCAACCGGGCGGTTGACGCCATCGCGGAGAAGGCTGCAAAGGGTGGCCGGCGCGGCGCAGCAAAATCCCTGAAAGACCTTGGCGAGC
>JAHEHW010000409.1 GCA_024639745.1 Salaquimonas sp.
GCGCTTGAAGTAGAATTGCACATTCATGTGATCGTTTTCGTCACATTCCCAGGTGTTAACGAACGAACGATGCGTCTCGAAAAGTTTCGTGGTCATAGATCGGACTTTCTCGGATCCTGGCGCGGCAAGAGGCCCGAGGCGAGGCGCGCGACGGGTTGCGCAAGCAGAATGGTGAGGGCAAGCAGCATTCCGACAAGACCCGAAAGAGCCGGAGCCAAGACCGTCGGGCTGCCAGGCAGTGGCGCCGCCCATTCATCGCCGGTACCGATGGTGAAATCCATGCCGAGGCTGGATAGAACGAAAACTGCAAGAGTGACGATGATGCCGCAGGCCATGGCAGCGAACAAACTGCGCCCGGAGAAAGTTGCGGGATGAAGACTGGCCGCCATTGCGACGGGCGCTGTCGATGCGATCATGCTGTATCCGAGAACAACCAGCGTGAAAACATCCAGTTCGTAGAGCGAAACGGCAGCGCTTGCCAGCAGCGCCAGCGCCAAGGAAAGCAGCCGAATGAAAAAGATACGGCCGCTTTCGAGTTTGTCCGTGAGTGTCATGTAGAACGCGGAGATGATATTCCCGGACACGCTGTAGAGTATGGCTGAGGCAAACGCCGACACGGCCAGGATCAGTCCGATTGACATCAACGCTGTCGAGGAAAAGGCATGGCCTGCCAGATCAGGCGCGGCTGCAAGTAACAGGTCGCCGTTGATGCTCAGGTCAGCGATCGTGATGATCCGCTCGCCCTGCGCCCCGCATGCTGACGCAAGAGCTTCAGCGCTTCCGGGTAAATTCCCGCACAACGTAATGAGTTCGGCGGGGCGTTCCGACCATGCGTACAACACGGGAGCAACGTAACGCGCTTCGCTGATCGGTAGCCCGAGCAGGAACTGGTAAATGCCGTAGCGGGTAAAGGCGAAGAACGCTATCAGCGACAAAAGCGCAAAGCCGGCGACCAGGATCGCCTTGACGGAAGCAGCCCCCGCACGCCCAGGCGTCGTTGCCGCGACATGGAACTGGTTTGCAAAAGGGCTGAACGCGATCGCGCTGGTGATGATGATCCCGAGGCAAACGAGATTGGCGCTGTCCCAGTGCAGAATGGGATCGCGCGAGGTCAACACATCCGAAAGCAGGGGGATGCCGACTTCCTTGAGCTGTTTCTCCAGTTGAAACACCGGCTCGAGCGCCGTGTGCCCGAAGGTTAGATGTCCGATAGGCAGCCCGCCCGTGTTGAAGGAATGGACAACCAGCGGCAGGTTCAAACCTGCAAGAAGAACCGCGATAGCGATTGCCGCTACCGGAACGACCGAGGCGATGCCTCCGGCAACGATAGGGACCGCAGCCGCGATTGCCACAATGAAAAGCGCCAAGCTCCGGTCGAAATCGAAAAACCAGCTGGTCAGGTAGGCCGCGGCATCCAATGCCGCAGACGAGAGGCAGAGACCCGACGCCAACACGATTACCGCAAACAGCCGCGCGGGTGCCGTCGTTTCATACCGCTGTGCGACCAGGTCGCTCAAGTCAGCGGCGCCGCTTGCCCGCAACGGACCAGCCGTGAGCAATCCTGCCCCGGCAATCCCGGCGAGCACTGCGGCGGCTATCACGACCAGTGCGCCGGTCGACTGGAAAAAGATAGTGCTGCCTGCAATTGCAAGAAAAGGCGGAAAGGCCAGGCAGGTCATGGCTAGCGCGTTGACCCCCGCGCGGACCCTGTTGTCCTCTCTGAGATAGCGGCTCGCTTTCGTCGTTCCGCCCTTCAACGCCGGGATCAGCCAGAAACCGGCAAGCGCGATTGCGCTGACCGCGATTCCAAATGCTCTTCCGGCACCTGTTTTCTCGAGCGTGTAGACGGCGAGAATGAACAGGGCGAGCGTCAGGATGAGCGTCATGCCCGTTCGGTATATCGTCGTTTCATCACTCATCGTCTTCTGCGCTCGGCGAAATCAAGCGTCTTGTAGACGATGGCAGCTAGCGCAAGGGGAAGGAAATACAGGCTGTAGGTCCACCCATCCGGCAGCCCGAAAAAACCGGTACCGGCTCTCATTGTTTCTCCGGTCAAAAAGGCGGGAAAAGCGAGCGCGGCTGCCAAGATGGCGCCTATGGCAAGCACGGCAAAAGGACTAGGATGAAAACGGGTATGAATAAGATGGCGTATCATGTTTGCGAACCGTTCAGTCTTGAATAAGCGTTACCACACTCGTTTAGCTGGCGAAAAGCCTTGAAACGCCCTTGATTTTGTTTCGATAAACGGCATGCTAAAAGCGGTTGTTCGGGAGGAATACCGTAAAATATGGCTGAAGCGACGAGGATTCTGGTGGCGGACGATCATCCGTTATACAGGGACGCACTGGTCAGCGCGATCGGTGGTCTCAAAGAAGATTGTCAGGTTTCGGTATCGGGCAGCTTCGATGACGCCATGGAAAAATTGGCGGACGACGAGTTCGATCTCGTGCTGCTCGATTTACAGATGCCCGGTTCA
>JAHEHW010000066.1 GCA_024639745.1 Salaquimonas sp.
AAGAATTCGTGAAGGAAAAATCCACTCCGCTTATTTCCAACGGAATCAGTTTCGACAACTGGAACTGATGAATTGGGTCGTTAGCCACGAATGCGTCCTCTGCTTCGTCATCGGATTTGGCCGCTTAAAAGCAAATTGCCAACCGATAATCAATGTTCAACTTCATTTTCATGCGCGACAGTATGCCCACATCGCACAAGTTCTATTCCTCCTGACCGCCATTACCGGTCCGCTGACGCGGTCGGCTTTTCTCTCCGCGGGCCCAACCGCCCGCATAGGGATTGGCGATCTGTCCGGTTGCCCGCAACACATTCACGACACCGGCAACAAACCCAAGCAACAGGAACACGATCATTCCCCATGGAGTCGTACCGGCAAATGTGTCGATCAAATAACCGATCAATGCCCCAACCAGAATTGCCGAAATAAACTCACTCGACATTCTGAGCGCGTGGCCGAACCCCTGATTGGACGAACCGGCGGCGCCATTTTCGTTTTTTGACTTACCGCCACCGTGACGTTGACGCAGCGTTTCTAGCCGCCGTTCCAAATCATCGAATTTTCGGGGGTCTTTTGAAGCCATGTTCCTTACCGCTCATGACCGCACGATAATGCAGCACAGGCGCTTCGTTACCACCTCACCCGTTTGTTTCCAAGGCAGGAAACGCTATCGGTGAACAAAGGCAACCGGATATGGTTGGCAAGCCCCCTTCAAACTGACAAGCCGAGGGCAACATAGTTTTGAGGCATCATGCTGTCAAGCTATCGGAGAATATACTAAGTGTATGTTTCGATTGCTTTTTTTCTACCTTACCCAATGGTATAAGCTCGATATCGGGAGGCGGAAAAGAGTCGCGGGCAAAATACGCCGCTATTAGGGGCTATCTTCAGCGGAGTTCCGGCAGGAGAATTATGACCAGCCGCCGCCAAATGTACGGTAAAATACATGGAGGCCGATGCGGCCGACCTTTTTCATGGCCCGAGCCCATTTCGGATTAACATAGGTCGCGTGATAATGGGTCGAAGAACCGACTTCTTTCAGCCAGATGCGGCCCTCGGTGGTCTCGCGAGCGACATATTGCGCAATCGTCCAGCGCTTGCGGTCTCGGACCTTGTCCGCGATTCGGTCACAGGCGAACGAAAACTGGCAACGATTACGCCAATTCTTGTTCTGATAAACTACCCCGCAGATCGAATCGGGATAAGACGGATTACGGACGCGATTCAGAATTACCTGGGCAACCGCCGCCTGGCCCCTTACCGATTCGCCACGAGCCTCGAAATAGATTCCGGAAGTCAGGCATTCCTGTTCGCGGTCGCTGAAAGCCGAGGTCGGCAGCGGTGAAGCCGCCCAGCGATGATCTTGCTTATCAAGCTTCGGAATGATGTTCAGTGGCTGATCTTCCTGCAGCACCGCAGCGAAGGGCGAGCGGCGAAGCTGTGGCTCCGGGCTATAGGCCATCAGATTTGGAGCCGATTCCTTAACAAGGCTGGCCACCATGACAGGCAGGTCCGTGCTCACCGGAATGCGCGGACTGTCTTTTTCGGTGCTATGGAAGGCGGATGCCACCTTCAGCGCCTCATCTATGGGCTTCAGCTTGATGAATGCAAGCTCAACATCATCGCCGACATCGAGCGGGTCCATCATGCTATGGCGTTCAATAACCGAGCCGGCTGTGAAATGATCCGGCGGTCGCATGATCGTGGCAGACACGACCCGCGAGCCCTTCAAGCTGCGATTTACGCGCTGCAGTTCTTTCTCGAGGCGCGGCGTGGCCAAGAGGCGGTCTGCGAGAATCCGATTTTCCTTGAGTGAAATCTGCCGCCCAATCGTGGCGGACGGACCTTTCGAAGACGTATGTTCGATCGCCGCATTGGCAGGCGACCCCGCCAGCAATTGCGAAACGCCCGGCGCTTCCGTCACACTGGCGAGCCATCGCTGGCCCTTCAAATCGTCAGTGAGACTTGCCACGTCCTGGTAAGATACAAGCGAAGGATAGATTAGAAACAGAGCGGTACCGGCCAATACCGGGAACACCCCTTCCCTAAGGCGCTGGCCAAGCGTCCGCTTTTCCCCGTCAGACTTTCGCAATACACCACTCCATACAAACCATTTTGATGCCGACTGCTCAAGCCGTCATTATGGTTTGTTAACCTTGATCAAAGGTTAAAGAGACGTTTCGGTCCGGTTAAAATCATATTGAAAGCCGAAACCAGTGCCCCTTGCATCCCGGCGAAAGGGATAGAATTGAAATGTGGCCAGTGATGGGCAAGCGCGCGGTTCAGGCGGGACGAAACCCGAACATGGTTCACGTTTTCTTACCACGGGAAACATAGGGGTTTTCTCCCTTGCGCATGATCAAACGGATCGGAACCCCCCAGAGATCGAAAGATTCCCGCAAGGAATTGATCATGTAACGGGTATAGCTGGCCGGCAATGACTCTGGTCGGGAGCAATGTACCATGAAGGTCGGCGGCCGTGCTTTGATCTGCGTAATGTACTTCATCTTGATACGCCGGCCGGAAACGGCAGGTGGCGGATGATGGTATTGAATGTCATCAAGCCAGCGGTTCAGGCCCGATGTTCTGATCCGCCGGTTCCAGATTTCGTGCACCTCGAACACTGTCTGCATAAGCCGGTCGATACCCTCGCCGGTCAGGCCGGAGACCGGGACTACCCTCAACCGCTTCACCTGCGGCAGGCTTTCCTCGGCCATCATCCGAATTTCCGAAAGAGCGGACTGGCGGTCTTCGACCGCATCCCATTTATTGACGGCAATGACCGCAGCCCGGCCTTCGCGGAGCACCAGATCCGCGATCTGAACGTCCTGCTTTTCGAACGGAATCGCGGCATCGATAACGATGATGACGACCTCGGCATACTGCACGGAGCGTAGCGCATCTGAAACCGAAAGCTTCTCAAGCTTTTCCTGAACCTTGGCCTTTTTGCGCATGCCGGCCGTGTCGTATAATCGAATGGTCCGGCCATTCCAGTCCCAGTCCACGGATATCGAATCCCGGGTTATGCCCGCTTCCGGTCCGGTAAGCAGTCGTTCCTCGCCGATCATCCGGTTGATCAGCGTGGACTTCCCGGCGTTCGGGCGACCGACCACGGCGATCTTGAGCGGTTTGGTCTTGTCGTAGACCGGCAAGATCTCCTCGCCATCCTCGTCGAGCGGCAGTGCTTCAGCATCCTTCGGCAGATCGCCCTCAAACATCGACACCTCGTTCTCGCCGGCATAGGCAACCTCTTCGCCGATAGCCTCGACGATGGCATAGTAAAGGTCGCCCATGCCCTGCCCATGTTCGGCGGAAATGGGGACCGCATCGCCGAAGCCCAGCGAATAGGCATCGTAGAATCCCTGTTCGCCTGCCCGACCTTCCATTTTGTTGGCAACCAGCACGACTTTTCGGGCGCGTTTGCGCAGCATTTGGGCAAAGATTCTGTCTGCCGGGACCACGCCGCTCTTGGCATCAATCAGGAACAAACAGAGGTCCGCCTCGCCGATCGCCTGCTCCGTCTGCCGACGCATACGCGCTTCAAGGCTATCGGCGGAAGCTTCCTCCAGCCCCGCGGTATCAATCACCTGGAATTTCAGATCACCTATTCGCCCGTCGGCCAACCGCCGGTCACGGGTCACCCCCGGCGTGTCATCGACAAGCGCAAGACGCTTGCCAACCAGCCGATTGAACAAAGTGGACTTGCCGACATTGGGGCGTCCGATAATCGCGACCTTGAACGTCATGACCCCTTTCCAGTGCAATAGCCGTCCGGCGTTTCGGCAAAAACGGCATATCCGTTTGACGGAAACGCGCTGGTCAACCAGCCGAAGGTATCCCCCTGCCGGCAAGATAACTGAGCATGGTCTGCGCGCGCGATCTCACCCCTTGCGGGGTTTCGGAATCTGCCGCCAGCGGTGAAAGCCACTCATAGGCTTTTTGAAGATTACCGGCTTTGATGGCGGCAATTGCCAGTGCTTCCCGCGCAGAATGACGAAAAGGCCTGCCGGTCTCAGCCAATCCGACAAGACGTTTTTCAACGGCGGCGTAATCCTCCGTATCAACAGCCAGCAATCCGGCCTTCAAGCCTGCGATCTCGCGAAACAGTGGATCATAGCTCTCATCGGAAGCGATGGCGTCATAACGCTGGATCGCCGTGGCCTTGTCCCCGCCTTCCGCCAATCCGGCGGCGATACGCATCTCTGCCAGAACGGGATATTCACCGAAGCCGTTTTCCTTGACGGATTCCAGCGCATCGATCGCGGCCTGCGAGTCACCGGACGCAGACTCGTCGACTGCAGCCATGTAAGCATCGCCTGCCGCCGCGACCTGGTTTTCACGATAATATTCCCAGCCGCGATAGGCACCCGTGGCTACGACAATCAAAACGGCCAGCGCGATAACGTAATAGCCGTATTTCGCCCACAGCTCCTGCGCCCGGTCCTGCCGGATCTGCTCGTCGACTTCGCGAATGAATGAGTCGTCTACCATGGCCTACTCTATAACTTTCAATTGGAGTTGACGTGGTAAGGGCACTCAACCCGCCAACCGGCATACTGTCTTTCGGCCGCCTTTTAGCTGAAACCGTCCGGCAAAGGCAATCGACTATCGGCAATCCCTGCTTCGATCAAGCTCAGCTTATCGGCGCAACCCCGAAAAGCCATTGATGTGCCCAGAAAGCAAACAGCGCGTAGAGTGCGAGACCCGCAACCACCGCGATAACATCGTTTACAGGAGATCCCGCAACCGGCAGGGCGCCACCGCGCCGTTTGACGGAGATACGGTCAACCACCGCCCAGACAAGGAAGGCGCCGAACAGCAGAACGGAAGCGCTATCGCCATTAGCCAGCAAATGCGCGACAGCCCAGATCTTGACCGTCACGAGCATCGGATGTTTCAACATGGGCTTCAGCTTGCCGGCTGGTAAGGCGTAGACCATGAGAGCAATCATGGCAAAAACCATCAGCAATAGCGCCAGGTGGCGCAACCACATCGGTGGCACATACAGGATACCGGCATCCGGACTCGCATCGCCATAGCCCCAGACGATCAGCACAAAGCCGACCAACGAGAGCACAGCGTAAAACCCCTTCCATCCGGCTTCGCCCCAGGCAGCCAATTTCGCGTCGCGAAAGCCTGGCGCAAAAATGCGGATTGAGTGAATACCCAGAAATATGATCAAACCTGATATCAAGGTTGCCATCGAGTCTTTGTCCTTATCGTTTCGACACCGGCGCACTTGCCGGAAACTTTCGTGGCATCTATCAGAAAGGGCATCATGTCTGTCAATCCGGAACTCGCCCGTAAACGGCTCGAAGAAAGGCGCAAGGAACTCGAGGACCTTTCCTCGATCTCGAAGGATTCGCGAAACACGGTCGTGCTCGACCAACAATCCGTCGGCCGGCTGTCCCGCATGGATGCCATGCAGCAACAGGCGATGGCAGCAGCGCAGGAGAGAACCCGCCGCAGGGAATTGCAACGGATCGAACTGGCCGAACGCCGTCTCAAGGAAAACGAATACGGCTATTGCGCCGATTGCGGAGAGGAGATCGCCGATGGCCGCCTCGCAATCGACCCAATGGCGGAGCGATGCATCAATTGCGCCGGACGATAGGGCGCGATCCGGGACTCATCTGCCAAACAAGCGCTCGATATCCTTCAGGCCGAGCTCCACGAAAGTTGGACGGCCATGGTTACACTGACCGGCGTTCGGCGTGTTTTCCATCTGGCGCAAAAGCGCATTCATTTCATCCGATTTCAATGCCCTGCCCGAGCGCACGCTGCCATGGCACGCCATGGTTGCCGCCACATGGAACAGACGGTTTTCCAGACCATCGGCCGTTCCCCATTCACCCAATTCATCGGCAAGATCGCGGGCAAGCTGAATGGCATTGACCTCACCGAGCATGGCGGGCGTTTCACGCACCGAGATGGCACCAGGGCCGAACGGCTCGATAACAAAACCCAGTCTTGCAAGATCGGGAGCGGCCTCCAAAAGCTTTGCGGCATCTTCTTCGGGAAGGTCGACAATTTCCGGGATCAGCAGGACCTGGGAGGCGACACCGCGCTCCAGACCTTTCTTCAGCGCCTCGTAGACGATGCGCTCATGGGCCGCGTGCTGATCGACAATCACCAAACCTTTTTCGGTCTGGGCAATAATATAGTTTTCGTGCACCTGGCATCGAGCGGCACCCAGGGGAAAACCATTTGCAGTTTCGGGCGCCACCGCCTCAGCGGCTTTACCCGATGGCATCGAAACACCATGGAAGACGGATTGCTCTTCGCCAAAACCATCGGGATGCCCGTCAGCGCGTTTTGGCTCCGCAAAGCCCTGTGGCGCATTCCATTGACTGGCAAAAGCGGCAGGTGCTGACGGCCGCAAGCCCGCCCCGACAAGCGCGCGGGCGGAAATCGCCGTGTCGCCGGGTCTGAACCCAGCAGCCATGCCCGCAGCACCGACAGTGGAAGCGCGTAAATCGCCTTCACTGATGGCACGGCGAATCGAACCTACGAGCAAGGCACGCACCAGGCCTGGATCGCGAAAGCGTACATCGGCCTTTGCCGGATGCACATTGACGTCGACCTCTTGGGAGGACAGCATGATGAACAGGACCGCGACAGGATGACGGTCCCTCGGCAGGAAGTCGCTGTAGGCTCCCTTAAGAGCACCCATCAGCTGCTTGTCTCGAACCGGGCGCCCGTTAACAAAGAAAAACTGGTTCAGCGCATTGCCGCGATTATAGGTCGGCAGGCTGATAAGGCCTGCCAATGATACACCTTCGCGTTCAGCGTCAATCTCAACCGCATTATCGGCAAATTCAGATCCAAGTACCTGCGCAATGCGGGTTGTGCTATTGGCCCGTGGAAAATCAAGCGAAGTGCGATCTTCGCCGGACGCAACAAAATGCACTTGCGGAAAAGCCAGAGCCATGCGCTTGAATATATCGGTTATCGCCGCGCTCTCGGCCCGATCGGTCTTCATGAATTTCAATCGCGCCGGCACGCGCTGAAAGAGATCGCGGACCTCGACGACAGTGCCTTTCGACAGCGCTGCCGGGAGTGGCTCTGCCATAAGGCCGTTGTCGACCTCTATCGCCCAGGCTTCACCGCTTCCAGCGGCCCGGCTGCGTATGAACAGCCTCGCAACCGAGCCGATAGACGGCAGGGCCTCCCCCCGAAAACCGAGCGTTCGGATATCGAGCAGATCCTCGGTCAGCTTCGACGTGCAATGTCGTTCAACCGCCAGCCGCAACTCGCCAGATGTCATGCCGGTTCCGTCATCGGTCACGCGGATCAGCCGTTTGCCACCACCTGCCGTGACCAGTTCAATCCGGGTCGCGCCGGCATCAACGGCATTTTCGATCAGTTCCTTGACTGCGCTGGCAGGCCGCTCAACGACCTCGCCGGCCGCAATGCGGTTGATCATGGAATCGGTCAGTCGATAAATGCGCATGCTGCCTAATAGCACAGGATAAGGTGTCCGAAAGGGGCGGCGCGTTACCGGCAGCAGATATGAACAGATTGTCAAAAAAAATCTTTTCGGATGCCGCTAATGCAAACGTCATATTGATGTTTTTCGTCAAAGGTATACCGTTAACTACATTCGAAGGTGGGCAGAGCCAGCACCAGCGGCGAACGGTTCGCTCCGACCTCAAAAGATAAACATTCCGTCTTGCTCGAGGGATTGCATGGCCGGTTTCCGGTTCGCAGATCTGACCAAATTCATGCAGGGTCTCTCGGCCCGGCAGCTTGTGCCGTTTCTAAGCTGGCGGGATATGCTTACACAGGACAATCTGAAGTCCGATGCCTATGCTGCGCTGACCGGCGCAACCATCGTGCTGCCACAGGGCGTCGCGTTCGCCGCGATTGCCGGACTGCCGCCGGAATACGGATTTTATTCGGCAATGATCACCCCGGTGGTCGCCGCTTTGTTCGGTTCATCCTGGCATGTGGTCTCCGGGCCAACCACGGCGATTTCAGCCCTGGTG
>JAHEHW010000410.1 GCA_024639745.1 Salaquimonas sp.
GTTGATCTCCTGAACCGAGGTACCCGAGCCCGCTGCAACGCGTTTCTTGCGGTTGGCATTGAGAATTTTCGGTTGCTTGCGCTCCTTGCGCGTCATCGATGAGATGATTGCCTGCTGGCGCTTGAAAATGCTGTCGTCGAGTCCGGCGGCCTCGATCTGTTTCTTCATCTTGCCGATGCCTGGCAACATGCCGAGAATTCCACCCATGCCGCCGAGCTTCTGCATCTGATCGAGCTGTTCCGACAGATCGTTGAGATCGAACTCGCCCTTCTGCATGCGCTTGGCCATGGCCTGCGCTTTCTCAGCATCGATCGACTCGGAAGCCTTTTCCACCAGCGAGACGATATCGCCCATACCGAGTATACGATCGGCAATTCGGCCCGGATGAAAGTCCTCCAGCGCCTCCATCTTCTCACCAGTACCGATCAGCTTGATCGGCTTGCCCGTAACCGCCCGCATCGAGAGCGCCGCACCGCCACGGCCATCGCCGTCGATACGCGTCAGCACTATGCCGGTAACACCGACACGACTGTCGAAATTTTGTGCGAGATTGACAGCGTCCTGACCGGTCAGCGCATCAGCAACCAGCAAGATTTCATGTGGACCCGATACCTTCTTGATATCGGCCATCTCGACCATCAGCGGCTCGTCGATATGCGTCCGACCGGCGGTATCCAGGATCAGAACGTCGAAGCCGCCTAGCAGTGCTGCCTGTTCGGCGCGTTTGGCAATGTCGACCGGCGATTGGCCGTCCATGATCGGCAGCGTTTCTATGCCGATCTGTTCGCCAAGCTGTTTGAGCTGTTCCTGTGCGGCCGGCCGCCGGGTATCGAGCGAGGCCATCAGCACTTTCTTGCGCTGCTTTTCCGCCAGGCGCTTCGCGATCTTGGCGGTCGTGGTCGTTTTACCCGAACCCTGCAGACCGACCATCATGATCGTGACGGGTGGGGCCGCGGAAAGACTAATCGGATTGGCCTCGGCGCCCAGTGTCTCTACCAGTTCGTCGTGAACTATTTTCACGACCATCTGGCCCGGCGTGACGGATTTTACGACCTCGGCGCCAACGGCCTTTTCCCTTACGCGGTCGGTGAAATCGCGGACCACTTCAAGCGCGACATCGGCCTCGAGCAACGCACGGCGAACCTCGCGCAACGCAGCCGACACATCCTTGTCGGAAAGCGTGCCGCGCTTCGTAAGTCCGTCAAAAATGCCGCTCAGGCGGTCTGAAAGCGATTCAAACAATGGTCTACCGTCCTTTTCCTGCCGGATTCGACGCGCCTCGCGCATCGTTGCCTTGCAAGATAATGCCTCTATCCGCTGCGACCAAACTGCAAAATCAAAAGGCACCTGAGGGCGCATCGCGCTGTCAGGTGTTGGCCTCCGGGATCCGGTCCCGGTCAGCTTCCGCAAACATGGTCTCTGTCAAGAGATGGACGGCTTAAACAGCTTCCTGCCTCAAAAGTCAAGAAACTTGCAATTTGTCATCTTCCGCGGTGCCTGGCGCGACAATTTTTACGCTGGCAGGAGCGGTCGAAAGCCCCAAGTATTTGTGCGGTGATTACAGGTTCGAACAAAAGGATAGAGGAGGATGACTCACTTCATGCGCCTGACCGCACTCGTTCTGCCGATCTGCAGTGCGATGCTGCTCGCTTCCTCCACACTGGGACACGCGAATACCACTCCCGCCGAACTTATCGAAGCCCTAAAAACCGGCAAAGCCGTCGCCATCATGCGTCACGCCATTGCGCCCGGCACCGGTGATCCGTCAAATTTCGACGTGAATGATTGTTCGACCCAACGCAATCTGTCCGAAGACGGTCGCGAGCAGGCACGCCGACTTGGCCAGACACTACGGGACAATGGCCTCCAGGAGGCTGCGGTCTATTCAAGCGCGTGGTGCCGTTGTCAGGACACCGCGGAACTACTTGGGCTCGGCGATCATGATGTCCTGCCGGCGCTCAACTCGTTTTTCGGGGCCCGCCACCGCGCAGATCAACAGATGGCGGAATTACGGGAGTGGCTGGCAGGCTGGAACGATGAGAAGCCACTCATTCTCGTGACGCACCAGGTCGTCATTTCGGCCCTGACAGGTGTCTACCCCCGTTCCGGTGAAACAGTGGTATTCGAGCGATCAAACGGCAACGACATCCGGGTTCTCGGATCGTTCTGATCACCCGGATCATGAAAGATATTGGGAACATTGAGCCCCGCCTACCGTTATCCTTTCAATCGTCAGAGATCGAAAGGGCCGGTTATGCTGAAATGGATCTTGATACTCATCGTCGTCGTAGCCGTGGCGGGCCTTTTTGGCATGAATGGGTTGGCTGGCGTCGCCGCAACCGGCGCAAAGCTATTGATCGCGGTTGCACTCATCCTGTTCCTGCTGACCCAGCTTGCGGTCGTTGCGATCGTCTGGCCTTTGCCTGGGCTGCGCAAGTCGCCTGACCCTGCCTCTCTGACCGGGGGTATAGCT
>JAHEHW010000411.1 GCA_024639745.1 Salaquimonas sp.
GTGCCGCTTCGATTCGCGCACAATTTTCAAACGCGATCAATATCGAGATCAGCCGGTTCGGCCTCGACTTCATCCGCAATTTTTCAGACCTCGACGACGGGTCAGGCAAGTGTGCGGATCTGGCCTTGAAGGAGAACGGCTACCTGTTTCTTGCAGCATGCGAAGGTCAGCAGAAAGTCCTTGAGGAAAACAATCGCGTGCAGCGCGAATGTGGTGTCGACACGCTTCTGCTGTCACCCAATCAATTGAAAGAACGCTTCCCTCACCTAAACACTGACGACCTGTTGTTAGGCAGCCTTGGCCTATCCGGCGAGGGCTGGTTTGACAATATGGGCTTGCTCAATGGGCTGATCGCTAGCGCACGGGAGCATGGCGCTCGATATGCAAAAGCAGATGTGACGTCAGTCGAACGTCATGCGAACCGGGTTGCATCCGTGACGCTCTCATCCGGAGAACGCGTCACCTGCAATACGGTCGTTAATGCGGCCGGTTCAAGGGCCGCTCAAGTGGCGCAAATGGCCGGAATCGCCTTGCCTGTAGAACCGCGCAAGCGAACCAACTTCCTTTTTTCATGTCAGAGCCCGCCCGTGGGCAGGCTTCCGCTGATGATCGATCCGACCGGTGTCTTCTGCCGTCCGGAAGGAGAGCATTTCCTGACCGGATGCACGCCCGACCCTGACCCTGCGGTCGATTTCGAGGACTTCGAGCCTCGATATGCCGAATTTGAAGATATTATCTGGCCGGCACTGGCCGCACGATCACCAAATTTCGAAGCGATCCGTTTCGAACGCGGCTGGGCAGGCCACTATGCTTATAATACGCTTGATCAGAACGCTGTTATAGGCCCGCATCCGGAGCTGAAGAATTTCATCTTCGCCAACGGTTTTTCGGGTCACGGCCTTCAGCAAGCACCGGCTGTCGGACGGGCAATCGCCGAATGGATATCCGTCGGGCGTTACCAAACGATCAACATGGAATCGCTTGCTTTCGAGCGTATTGTTCATGGCAAGCCCTTCATCGAGAAAGCCATTATCTGACTATCTTCCGACCGCCTCAATCAAGCGGGAAATGGCACGATACTTTGCGCTCGCCATCACCTTCGAGCACCGGCATGATCTCGCGGCAACGGTCTGTCGCATATTGGCAACGAGGATTGAACGTGCATCCGGGCGGAGGGTTCAGTGGCGACGGAAGTTCTCCCTTCAGCATGATCCGATTCTTTTCCCGGCCCGGTTCCGCAACGGGCGTAGCGGACAGCAGGGCAGCGGTATAGGGATGCGCCGGATTGGCAAAAACCGTTTTGGCATACCCGGCCTCGGCCACCTTTCCGAGATACATTACCATCACCTCATCAGCGATATGGCGGACGACCGAAAGATCGTGGCTGATAAACAGATAGGCCAGCCCCAGCTCCTGCTGCAAGTCGTTCAAGATATTGAGAACCTGGGCCTGAATCGAAAGATCCAGCGCGGAGACCGGCTCATCGAGAACGATGATACGCGGTTCGAGCATTAGCGCGCGCGCTATGGCGATGCGTTGGCGCTGACCGCCCGAGAACATGTGCGGGTAACGTTCGTAATGCTCCGGGCGCAATCCCACGCGCTCCATCGTTTCCTGGCCCTTGCGACGCCTCTCTCTGGCGCCAAGATCGGTATTGAGTTTCAGCGGCTCTTCCAGGATCGTCGCGATCTTCTGCCGGGGATTCAGCGAGCCGTAGGGGTTCTGGAAGACAATCTGGATTGTCTGGCGCATCTTTCTGGAATTGCCGAGAGCTGGCTCTCCATCGATCAGTAATTCGCCCTCGGTCGGATCTTCGATCATGGTCACGACCCGCGCGAGCGTTGATTTCCCGCAGCCGGATTCACCAACAATTGCAAGGGTTTGCCCGGCCCTTAGCGTAAAACTGGCGCCATCGAGCGCCTTCACCGTCGCTGATGGCCGAAACATGCCACCACCGACTTCGTAATATCGTTTGAGACTACGGGCTTCGAGAACCGGATCACTCATGCCACCGGCTCCTTCTTGGCTGAGCCAGAGGCTTCGGCAGCAAGCGGGTAATTACATAGCGCATAGCCAAGCTCTTCGCCCTGACGAATAACACCTTTGCGGCAGACGTCATCTGCATATTCGCAACGAGGCGAAAACAGGCATCCCACCGGGCGGTCATATTGCCCGGGTACGACACCAGGAATTGACGGCAGTTTACGGGTCTTTGCCCGTTCCGGCAGTGCCGAGAGCAAGGCGGCAGTATAGGGGTGATGAGGTTTTTCGAACAGGCCTATTACTTCCTGCTCCTCAACCTTCTGCCCGGCATACTGGACTTGAACACGTTCGGCGGTTTCGGCAACTACGCCCATATCATGCGTTATCAGGATCAGAGCCATTCCCTTTTCCTGCTGCAATTCGACAAGCAACTCCAGGATTTGCGCCTGGATCGTCACATCGAGGGCGGTCGTCGGCTCATCGGCGA
>JAHEHW010000412.1 GCA_024639745.1 Salaquimonas sp.
GCCCGAATTGGCATTGCCGCAATCGATGTCTGCCGTCCGCTGCAATTCGATGCCGAACGACGTCCGGGCGTTAACGATTTCCTTTCAGCGCTTACAATATCCGAAAAAAAGGCGCATAATAGAAAGGTTAACGCTGCCTAGGTCGATTGAAACATCTTGTTACCGACCGTGAGAAGAATTGCTTAACCATTTTGAGTAAGCTTTGCCTCAAATACAACCGATCTGAAAGCCGAGTTCAATGTTCCGCCTGTCTTCCATTTTCCTTCTTTGCTGGGCAGCCCTTGCCTCCGCTGCTTTTGCGTCGGATATCCGCTTCTTCGAGTCCGTAGAGGGTCGCTGGGCGGGTCCCGGTGAAATCGTAGCGGGCAAATACAAGGGAACGAAATTCACCTGTGTCTTCACAGGTGACAATACGCAATCGAAACCCGGCATGAACATTGACGGTTATTGCCGCGTCGGGGTGTTTTCCCAACCCATGAACGCCATCATTCAGAAAGCTAGCACGGGCTATACCGGTCAGTTTCTCGACGGCGAAGCTGGCGAAGGCATGGATATCATCGGCGGGCGGTATTCCGGTAACAAGCTTGTGGTCAATATCAAGCGCAAGGATCTGCGCGGGGTAATGGTCGCCAGCAGAGCGCAAGAAAACCAGTTGCAGATGACGATTTCCGTTCGTGTCGACGGAAGGCTGGTTCCCGTTATCGGTATGCGGCTGGACAAGCTACCGCAATCCGGCGCCAATATCGCCAAGCGATAACTGCGCTAAACGCGCTCTTCTTTTTCCTGCCGCCACCAATCGCCGTCATCGCTTACGGGTTTTAATCCGGTTGCATCGGTCATGCTTGCCCACCCGGCAATGGTTTTGCCGCCGAATGACAAGCCGGCGGCAATCTCTGCCAGCGGAACCATAACGAAAGCCCGTTCCCACATGCGGGGATGGGGCAATTCGAGCTTGTCCTGATCCCGGGTCTCGCCCTCATATATCAGCAGATCGATATCGATATTGCGCGGACCCCATCTTGAAGTCTTATTGCGTTTCATCGATTTTTCGATCGATTTCACAAAGACAATCAGATCTTCAGGAGAAAGGCTGGTTTCTATCCCTGCGCAGGCATTAAGAAAATCGGGCTGATCCGGCTCTCCCCAAGGGGGTGTGCTGTAGAGTCTGGATACTGCGACAATGTGGATGCCGCACTCTTGCTCCATTCGCAGAAGCGCAGAAGCCATATTTGACTTCACCTCGCCAATATTGCCGCCAAGCCCGAGCCAAACCCTCGATCTCGCATCCGGCAGGGCGGGCTCATTGCGGGTAGACAATCGTGACCTCGATATTGTCCAAAACTCCGCGGACCGGCGCATTCGGTTTTCGAATGGTGATTTCTGCCCGCTTGATCTGCTTGAACCGCTTGCACATGGTTTTCGCCACTTCTAGCGCCAGCGCTTCGATCAGATATTTGCGCTTGCCCATTATCACCTTTTCGATTGCCTTGAAGGCCTTGCCGTAATCGACCGTGCTCTCGATATTGTCGTGTTCGAGCGGTCCCTTGCTCTCAACGGTCAATATCGCATCCACGAGGAAGCGCTGCCCGAGAACCTCTTCCTCGTTGTAGACACCATGACGCGCGAAAAATGCGCAATTTCTCAAAGTGATAGTGTAGGTCGTCATTGCTGGCGGTATTATCCGGTTGTGGAGCGTAGCGCAATCCCGATGAGCCCCGGTCTCAACGCGCGTGGCTGGAAAGAACTGCGTCTGCGATTTTTAACGCGTCCATGTTCGTTGCCACATCATGGACCCTGAAGATTGCGCTGCCTTTCATGCGCGCGACTACTGTTGTCGCCGATGTGCCAACATCGCGCTCTTCCGCAGGTCTACCGGTAATTTCACCAATGAAGCGCTTGCGGGACGTGCCCGTGAGTATCGGTTGCCCGAGTTCAAACAGTTTTTCGAGATTGGCGAGAATTGTGACGTTCTCCGAGGCGTCCTTGGCGAAACCGAAGCCCGGATCGAGAACAATCCTAGTCGCCTCGATACCGGCATAGGATGCCCGCTTTATTGATTTTGAAAGAAAGAACATTTGATCTTCCACCGGATCGGGCAGCTTTTCCCTGCCGCGACCGGTGTGCATGAGGATGCAGCCAGCCTTTTTCTCCGCAGCGAGCGGCGCGAGTTCCGGGTCACGCTGGAAACCCCAGATATCGTTGATGACATGCGCCCCGGCGGCCAGCGCTTTTTCTGCTGTCGATGCGCGCCAGGTGTCCACGGAGATCAGCATATCGGGTATCTGCGCCAATTGCTCGATCACCGGCAATATGCGGCGGCATTCTTCCTCACCCGAAATTTCTTCTGCCCCGGGGCGGCTGGACTCTCCCCCAACATCGATCATCACTGCGCCATCATTGAACTGGGATTTCGCCTGCTCAACAGCGTTTCCGGGCTCCAGAAATTGACCGCCATCCGAAAACGAGTCG
>JAHEHW010000413.1 GCA_024639745.1 Salaquimonas sp.
AGCCTAACAAATTATATTATACACACTTTTAGCGCGCCACGCCGTGATATTCGTTATTGGGCCGCATATCCGTAGCCGCGCTGATGCGGTTCGACATGTTGAAAAAGCCCGCGACGGCGGCGATGTCCCAGATGTCGCGATCGCTCCAGCCTGCATCGCGCAGAGCTTGGCGGTGCGTTTCTTCAATCTGCTCAGGGTTTTTCGTGAGCTCCCAGGCGAAATCCAGCATGGCTTTCTGCTTCGGTGTCAGATCTGCCGCCCGATAGTTCATGACGATCTGTTCACCAAGTGCCGCATCACCTGAAAGTTCACGAACGGCGGCACCGTGAGCGGTAAGGCAATAATAGCAATGATTGCCGGAGGAGACGGCCACCGCGATCATTTCGCGTTCCAGTTTGGTCAGCCCGGAATCGCCTAGCATCAATTCGTTATACATCCGGGTAAAAGCGTCGAACTTGGTCGAATGCCATGCATAGGCAGTCAGAACATTTGGCACGAACCCGATTTTTTCTTCGGCGACGGCAAGATATTTCACCTGCTTTTCCGTGAGCGGTTCTTCGGCCTCCGGCAGGTCTAGCGCCACGATTGGCGGTTTCTTTTTGTCATGCGGTCTGTTAGTGGCCAAAAAGTCACTCCAATGGTTTCGCTACAGGTCTGAAGGCGCAACGTATTTGCAGAGCAGGATCCGATGATCAAAAAGCATCCAGGTGCAAAGCTCAAGGGCAAAGTCGAACAGGTTCTGGCAGCAACCGGGCGCAATTTCGTTTCACAGCCTGTCGACCAACTCTCTCTGACGATGGAGGGAATCGAAGGTGATTTCCATTCGGGAATCACGCGCAAATCCGGTGGCCGGGAGCCCTGGTATCAGCGTGGAACCGTGATGCGCAATGAGCGGCAGGTCTCGATCCTCTCTGTTGAGGAGTTGGACGAAATTGCCTGGGACCTCTCTCTCGATAGCGTGCAACCTGGATGGCTGGGAGCGAATCTGGTGTTTTCCGGTATCCCGAATATGAGCTTTCTCCCGCCGCGCACACAGCTTTTTTTCGAGGGCGGCGTAACGCTCAGGGTTGACGGGTATAATGCCCCGTGTCGACTTGCCGGTGGGGAGGTTGCTCGCGGTTCGGGGGCTGAACCGGGCGAGGGAGGAGATTATTCGCGCAGCGATCTGGCGCTTGCCTTCAAATCCGAAGCTGACATGAAACGCGGTCTGGTGGCGTGGGTGGAGAAGGAAGGTGTAATCCGTCCGGGGGAAACGGTGACAGCCAGAATTTGGGAGCAGTGGATCTACGTGTCAGCGTGAGACCGTTAAATCGTCTGTTCCGGTTCATCCGAAACGCGCCTCAAGCAGCCCCAGTCCGCCAGTATCTCATTCATATCGTCAACAACGAAATGGCGGGCCGACTCTGCATCATACCCGTCTGCTAGCAATGCATCGTAATCGGTATGAACGTGGCGGATATGCGTCGTTGTTGCCTGCCATGCAATAATTCCGACCGGCAAATGCCGTAAATGTCCCGAACGGGCTATCTGCATTATCGCTTCGAAATCCGCCAGTGTGACCTTCGGCAGCAACTCCCGCAGGGCCTTGGCAAGTTTTCGTTCCGGTGCGCGCTGCTTTTGCTGCGGCATTGTCTGGCTCCATCGGTTAATATCGGTTGTGGCAGACAACCTGATCCTTCAACAAGCCTGTTGCAAGCGCATCGAAAACGATATAAACATATCTTTATATAATTATCGATGATTCAGGCTAGGCATGCTGAGCAAATCTGAACTGCCACTCGATCTGGCAGTCAACTTGATGAAGGCAGCGGGAGAGCCGACACGGCTCAGGCTGCTCGCTTTACTCGAGCAGGGTGATCTGACCGTTTCCGATTTGATCGATATCCTCGGACAATCGCAACCGCGGATTTCAAGACATTTGAAGCTTTTGTCCGAGGCCGGACTCCTGGAGCGTTACCGGGAAGGGGCATGGGCCTATTTCCGGCTCGCTGAAGATGGCCCGGCGGCGGCGTTCGTTCAGGCAATGCTCGATCAGGTAAACGACAGCGATCCGCAGATTTTGCGGGATCTGGAGCGGCTTGAGTACGTGCGTGCGCGGCGGTCTGCCGAAGCGGCCGAATATTTTGCCGCCAACGCTGCCGAATGGGACGAAATCCGAAAGCTGCATGTTGACGACTCAAAAGTCGAAGCTGCGATACGGGAAATTCTCGGTCCGGACGTGGTCGGCTCGCTGCTTGATATCGGGACCGGTACGGGTCGGATGCTGATTCTGCTCGCCGATCTCTATCAGAAAGCGATTGGCGTCGATGCCAGTCGTGAAATGCTCTCAATCGCAAGATCGAACCTGAATGACGCGGGATTGTCACGGGTGCAGGTACGCCAGGGCGATCTTCTGGATATGCCGACAGGCGACGTGCTTTTCGATATCGTGACGCTGCACCAGGTGCTCCATTATCTAGACGATC
>JAHEHW010000414.1 GCA_024639745.1 Salaquimonas sp.
AAAGAGACTTCGACACCCCTGACAGAAAGAACGACTTCACGCTCCGTGCGCCCGGTTTGCATCTTTCCGCTGCCACCTGCCATCGCTCGCCTCAATAATCGATTGCCGCGTAGAATATAGCGAAAAGGCCATCAACGACGATTACGAAAAAGATTGCCTTTACCACCGCCGCCGTGGTTCGACGGCCGAGGCTTTCAGCACTTCCTTCGACCTTCATGCCTTCAACCGCGGCCATTGTGCCAATAATCATTGCCATGAAGGGCGCTTTAATCAGACCGGAAAAAACCGTCGACAGATCAACGAAAGCACGCACGCGCAATATAAAATCGTCAAAGGAGATATCGGAATAGAAACGCAAGACAAGTGCTGCGCCTGCTAGCGCCGCCATGTTGGCAAGGAAGGTCAAAAGTGGAAGAGCAATTGTCAAAGCGACCAATCTCGGAAAGACTAAAACTCCAATTGGATTAAGCCCGATCACCTTAAGGGCATCCACTTCCTCACGCATTTTCATCGACCCTATTTCAGCCGTCATGGCGCTTCCCGATCGACCAGCGATCATGATCGCAGTCAGGAGCACACCGACTTCACGCAAAAGAAGCACACTGACGAGATCGACAGCCCAGACCTCCAAACCAAAAAATCTTAACTGAAAGGCGCTTTGCTGTGCGACGATCGCGCCGATCAGAAAGGACATCAGGGTTATGATCGGCACCGCGCGCAGACCCATTCGATCAATGTGGTGGACGATCGATATCGGTCGTATTCCGCCTCGCCTGCCCAATTTCATCTGCGGTCCACGGACAGCCGCGCCAATGACATTGAGGCCCATTTCCGTGTCGCGCTTCAGGGCAAAAACGAGTTTCCCGAGCTTTTCTAGCAGACGCAGGATGCCAAGACTTTTTTCAGGTGTGCCTTTGGCTTCAGAACTATCGAACCATGCGGCATCCATCAGCCGGCGGGCGAATTCAGACTGGTGAAGCATTTCGACCTCACCACCCTGCTTTTTCCAGCGTTTTATAAGCCGATTGATGATCCAGGCGCCAGATGTATCGAAGGCCGTCAGATCCTCCATATTGATGCTCAATACGCGGTTCTGAACGGGCAAAGCCTCAATTTCACGCAGCTTTGCATTCACATCCACAATCCGGTTTATCAGCCACTCTCCGGAGGCTTTCAACCGGATTTCGTTGTCGCCAATCGCCACTTCAATCGCTGGCGTACCGGCATTCGCGGCGTCTTGCGGGTTCATTGTCATGCTTTGCGCAGCCATGGGTTGCGATCCGATGCCTCAGAGAACGCGCAACGGGAATTGCACGTTGAACAGAATTCCCGCGAGTTATCACGTCATTAGATAAACAATGCAATAGCTGCGGGCCTGCCAAGACTTGCATATTCCGGACAACGGCAAGCAATCAAAAAACCTTAAGCTTCACCGCTCTTTCAACCCTGCTCTGTCGCCTTATCGAGATAGGCGGCTCGCCACAACATCGCCAGGCCAATTAGGCAGACGACTCCCATCAGCCAGAAGCCATCGGCAGAGAAGGTTTCGTAAATCGGTCCAGCAAGAAAAATCAGGATGCCCATCAATGCGCCACTGGCCACATAGACCACTGCCTGACCGGTCCCAAGCCTTTCCTCCGGCACCGAGTCCAGGATGAATTGCATGCTGCCGATATGGACCGCGCCGAAGCTCAGGCCGTGTAGAATCGATAGCGCGAAGAATGGCCAATACTCGGTTACGACAGGAAAAAACGCCCAGCGGACCGCACCGGCGATCAATCCTATCGCAATCATCAAGACCGCCCCATGGCGTCGCAACAGCCCCTTGGCGACCTGAAAGAGTGCAATCTCAGTCATTACGCCAATTGCCCATAACGCACCGATTGCCGCGCCGCCGAACCCCAGCGACTGCCAGTAGATCGTGCCAAAACCATATAGCAGGGCGTGAGCCGCCTGCCCCAGCCCAATCGCCATCGCGGTCATGACAAAACGCCGGTCCGCAAACAGGGCCCTTGCCGATCCGGCTCCCGCCAGCCGGTGGATCGGTTGGGCAGAGCGGCCAATACGCGGCACGGAAAACGATATTAGTAGCCCGACCGACACGATCCCCATCAACGTCCAAAGTATCGCGGGGGCCTGAAATTCGGCGATAAGCCATCCGCCGCCCAAATTGGCGAGAATGAAGGCAATTGAACCCCATATCCTGATGCGACCATAATCTGCATCGAAACGACGGACTCCCGATAGTGTAATTGCATCAAGTATCGGCAATAATCCATTGAAAAACAGATGAAAAACGAGGCTGACAATCATAATTGCCCAGAAACCGGCAACGGCAAGAAAGCCCATCATGGCAAGCATCGCCAGCGTATACAGCATCGAGAACAGCTTCGCTCGGTCCGGGTGGTAGTCCGCCACCCACATCATTGGCACGGTGGCCAGTACGCGAACCA
>JAHEHW010000415.1 GCA_024639745.1 Salaquimonas sp.
TATGCCCGTGCCCTGCGGATGGCTGCCCGCCGCCGGAAGGCAGTAAAGGGGGAGACGGCAGCGGTTACGGAAACTACGGAAAATGATGAAGCCGACGCTGAAAAATCGACTTATGTCGAACGTGTCGAAGAAGCGCTTGATAACGGCAAGCGCGATCCGCAGCCGAAAAAGAAATGAGAGACCCCGGCATACCAGCGGAAATGGGCAAGGTTTCGAATGCGGGGTGAAGTCACCTGAAAAAAGCCGGCCAGAAGCACAATCAATGCGCCGAAATGCGCAAGATATGCAATACTATCGAACCATTTAGCCATGCTTACGTCTCGTCTCAAAGACCCGTGATACGAGCCATACAAACTGAAAATGGCACAATCTTATTGAAAAGCCGTTTCCTTGAAGGAGCGCAGTTTGCGCGAATGCAGCCTTTCTTCTGGCATTTCGCGCAGGCGTTCCATCGCCCTGATTCCGATGATCAGGTGCTGGGACACCTGGCGGCTGTAGAATTCACTTGCCATGCAGGGGAGTTTGAGTTCGCCGTGAAGCGGCTTGTCGGACACACATAGCAGTGTCCCATAGGGTATCCGAAAGCGGAATCCGTTGGCCGCGATGGTTGCGGATTCCATATCGAGGCCGATCGCCCGTGATTGTGACAGGCGCCTGACGGGTCCGCGCTGATCGCGCAGTTCCCAGTTACGATTGTCGATGGTCGCAACCGTACCGGTTCGCATGATCCGCTTCAGCTCGTAGCCTGACAGGCCGGTCACCTTTTCCACCGCGTCTTCAAGTGCGATCTGAACCTCGGCAAGTGCGGGGATAGGCACCCAGACCGGAAGATCCTCGTTGAGCACATTGTCCTCGCGGACATAGGCATGGGCGAGAACGTAATCGCCGAGCGACTGGGTATTCCGAAGCCCGGCGCAATGCCCAAGCATTAACCAGGTATGGGAGCGTAGCACCGCAACATGGTCCGTGATCGTCTTGGCATTTGACGGACCCACCCCGATATTGACCATGGTTATGCCCTGGTGGTTTGGCATTTTCAGATGGTAGGCCGGCATCTGCGGCAAGCGGGCCGGCGGATGCCCTTCCACCTGTTCGCCGCCTTCGAGCGTTACGACATTTCCCGGTTCCACCAGCAAGGTGTAATCGCTCGATGGATCATCCAGTTGCTTGCGAGCGAAGTTTACGAATTCGTCGATATAGAACTGGTAGTTCGTGAACAGAACGTAATTCTGAAAATGCGCCGGGTTGGTCGCCGTATAGTGCGCCAGCCGGTGAAGCGAGTAGTCAACCCGCGGAGCGGTGAAGGGAGCCAGCGGTTGCGGCCCTTCGATGTCGTCGTCAAGATCACCGTTGACGATGCGATCATCCATCAAGTTCAGGTCGGGGGCGTCAAAGAAATCCCGAAGCGGGCGCTCCTGCAGGCTGTCCGCCTGGCCGGTCACATGGATGCCTTCCGGCAAGCCGAAATGAATCGGGATCGGCACCTCGGAAATACCGATCGTGACGGGGACACCATGATTGGCAATCAGCAGCGTGAGTTGTCTCTTCAGATAGGAATCGAAAAGATCGGGTCGGGTGATGGTGGTGCGATACTCGCCGGGTGCCGGAACATGACCATAAGCCAGCCTGGAATCGATATTGGCGAAGCTGCTCGTCGAAAACCGAATTTCCGGATAGAAGGCCCGAAAGCGCTTTTCGCTGCTCGCGCCATCGATTACCGCGGAAAAGCGCTCCATCAGAAACTGCGTGCTGATGTCGTAAAGTAGCTGCAGGCGCTCCAGCGCGGCTGCCGCATCGCCAAAGGCCTCCGGCTCCGGGTATTCGGGCGTTTAGGCACCCACTTCTTTTTGTTGGTCGGGGTTTTGAGACGTCGTGTTCATGCCCGCCAAGATAATCCCGATTGCACCGAACTTCGAGAGTGGCCTTCAAAATTCCATGATGTTTTTCGCCGGTAGGGTGATCAGGCAGCCGTGGCCGATGCGATGGGCGCCACGCAAAGCTGCCCCTCGGCGCAGGCCTTGCTGATGATAGGTCGCTGATAGTCGCCCGGCGAGAGATCGCGGCGGGTTTGCTGGATAATATTCGCGGTCAGTACGCCCATGCAGGCAATGATACCAGCGACGATAAAAAAACGGCGATAGAGAATGCTCATCAGTGTCACCTTCCTCTTTTAATGAGCCTCACCATGACAAATGCGGTTTGAACCGATGCTGAGTTTCCTGTTCAGCCGTTGTTCAGGAACCGTAACAGGCAAATTGGCAAAGTGGAGATTTTGCGAATACCATGAAATTTCTGGTGGGTAGGAGAATTGAGATGAGAATATTTATTCTTGTTATCAGTAATATTTTTCTAGTGCCGATGAGTTTTGCGAATGTGCAAAAACTTTCCATCGAATAGCAGGTCGAGCATCCGTTTCGAGTCCTCCGATACAAATCTAATCTTCAGATGC
>JAHEHW010000416.1 GCA_024639745.1 Salaquimonas sp.
GAAACAGCGCCTTGCGGCGCCGGACGATCTGATCGACCTCCGTCATATCGACGCGATGAAGGGGATCACGGTCAACGGCACCGAAGTGACGATCGGAGCAGCGACTTGCCATGCCGATGTGACCAACTCGAATGAATTGCAGGCGGTCTGCCCTGCAATTTGCAGTCTTGCATCTCATATCGGCGACCCGGCGGTCCGGCACATGGGGACGTTGGGCGGCTCGATCGCCAACAATGATCCGGCTGCCGATTATCCCTCGGCAATGCTCGCGCTTGACGCGAAGATTATGACCAGCAAGCGCACCTTGGATGCAGCAGATTTCTTTGTCGGCATGTTCGAGACCGCGCTCGAAGAGGACGAGATCATCACAGCCGTGTCCTTTACCGCACCGGAAAAGGCCGCCTATTCGAAATATCCCAACCCCGCGTCTCGCTATGCGATGGCGGGCGTATTCGTTGCCAAGGGGTCGGATGGAGTTCGTGTGGCTGTTACCGGCGCAGGGGCTGACGGAGTCTTTCGCCATACGCAAATGGAAGAAGCGCTTGCCGGTAATTTCTCACCGGATGCGCTCGCCAATTGCGAGGTGGACGCCGGAGCGATGCTGTCGGACATTCATGGCGATGCGGCCTATCGCGCAAACCTCGTGAAGGTGATGGCGAAGCGGGCGGTCGCCGCTGCAGGCTAGTCAGGATATTCTAAAAAATAAAAGCGGGCAGAAATGCCCGCTTTTTCATTTATGCGCTGCAGAGCCGCGAGCGCGCCTCATTGTATTCGCGCGTCAATCTCTCGACGAGTTTGGTAGCGCTGGTGACTTCTTTGATAGCGCCAATGCCTTGACCGCATCCCCAGATATCTTTCCAGGCCTTCGCGCCGGCATTACCGCCAGAGCCGAAATTCATTTTCGATGGATCGCTCTCTGGCAGGTTGTTCGGATCTAGCCCTGCGCGCTCAATCGATGCTTTCAAATAGTTGCCATGTACGCCGGTGAAGAGATTGGTGTAGACAATGTCTTCACCGGTGTAATCGGCTACAGCCTGCTTGTATTCTTGGGCGGCGCGGGCCTCTTCAGTAGCAATGAATGGCGACCCGATGTAGGCAAGATCTGCGCCCATCGCCACCGCGGCCAAAATGGCACCGCCATTGGCAATCGATCCTGAAAGAAGAAGAGGCCCATCGAACCACTCCCGCAATTCCTGAACAAGCGCGAATGGTGATAAGGTTCCCGCATGCCCGCCCGCGCCTGCGGCTACCGCGATCAGGCCGGTCGCGCCCTTGTTTATTGCCGAGTGCGCATGTCGCTGGTTGGTGATGTCATGAAGCGTGATGCCGCCGTAAGATTGGATTGCCTTATTGACCTCAGGAACAGCGCCCAGCGATGTAATCACGATCGGCACTTTATGCTTCATCACCAGTTTGATGTCGTCTTCAAGTCGTGTGTTGGACTTGTGAACAATCAAGTTCACCGCAAACGGAGCGATCTTTGCATCCGTATCCGCCTCCCGCGCAGCCGTTAGCCCTTCAATAATTTCCGAGAGCCATTCGTCGAGCTGCTCAAGCGGCCTGGCATTCAGCGAAGGGAACGATCCAACCATACCGGCCCTGCACTGTGCCATGACCAGTGCCGGGTTTGATATGATGAAAAGCGGAGCGCCGACGGCCGGCAGCGCCAGATTACCCTTTAAGATGAATGGTAACATGAAGAGCGCTCCAGAGTTTAAAAATTAACGTTCGCGTAAGCGTCAATAAATGAGTAGCCCGCCGTAATCAACCGTTTGGCTTTTCTGATTTTTCTGACTAACAAATATGGTAGTTGACTGTAATCCGTCCCTAAGGCACTTGAATTTCTATACTATGATAAAAAGACCGGCGGCGCATAAAACGAGGGGCTAATATTGGCCAATTTCGAGGGGCTTATCAGGCAGGCATTAGCCAATCATGACGCTTCGGACGCCGACGTCCGCGAGCGCATTTACAATTCTTCGCGCAATGCTCTCAGGAAAATGCTTGAGCGCTCAGGTATTTCCGGGAGCGATGAAGCAAGTTTGCGGCAACGTCAGCTTGATCAGGCGATTATCCGGATCGAGGCTGAATATGCCGAACCCAAGGCTGAAACGAGTACAACCGAACAGTTGAAGAACCCGGGCGTGGGAGAAGGTGTTCGGCCGTCAAGCGTCGAGCCGGCCAAAGCACAGCCTGCCCAATCCACGGCAGAACCTGTAAAGCTCCCCGAGCCGCCGGCAAAGGCAACACCGATTGAACCAGTAAGCCCCGATACTCAGGCGCCTGCCGTCACCAAGACCGATTGGGCGGAACCCGTAGCGCCGGAAAAAGATGCTTTGTCATTGAAGGAAAAGCGGGCCGATATCGAACCGATAATCGATGAGCCGGTCTCCAGGTCCTCGGCTCCGCCAGCGCAAGATCGACCGACGCGTGGCGAGCCTGCCTTTGA
>JAHEHW010000067.1 GCA_024639745.1 Salaquimonas sp.
ACATGACACTTCTCGATACGTCGCTTTTCGCGCATGGGCGGGCCGTTTTCGATCCGCAGTTGCAGGTTGCAAGCCTCGACCACGCAATGTGGTTCCATCGCCCTCTCAATATGGAGGCGTGGCATCTCTATACGCAGGACAGTCCAAATGCATCTGGAGCTCGGGGTTTGACGCGTGGCAGCATTTTTTCTGCAGATGGAGCCCTTGTTGCATCGACGGCCCAGGAGGGACTGATACGCCTCAAACAGGCAAGCGATGCAAAGATTTCCGTCTCCGGTGGTTGATTGACGAAAAATTAATCAATTTTAAATTTCTGAACAAATTTTGGTCAAAATCTGATCTGCAGCAAGCCGATCGATTCGGCCTGAAAGAAAACTTTCTCAATCTATCAATGACTTAATGCGCCAATTCTGAATCTGGCACGGCATTTGTATAGCTCCATCCGTCCATTGGGACATTCGTCAGAGGGCGAAGTGAAACCGGGCTTTGTGCCTAAAACATGAACGGGTGAAACATGAAACTCATAACAGCGGTCATTAAGCCTTTCCGTCTTGACGCTGTCCGGGAGGCGCTAACCGTCTTGGGGATTGAAGGGCTAACAGTGACAGAGGTGAAAGGTTATGGCCGACAGAAAGGTCATACAGAAATTTATCGCGGCGCTGAATACGCCGTGCACTTCCTCCCGAAACTCAAACTAGAAGTAGCCGTCAAGGAAGATCTCGCCGAGAAAACGGTCGAGGCGATCTCCGAAACAGCTCGCACCGGCCAGATCGGCGACGGAAAGATTTTCGTGATGGACTTGAACGAAGTCGTTCGCATCAGAACCGGCGAACGTGACGCCGAGGCCCTCTAAAGGCTTGGTGGCATGTCTTTATCGATCAACCAAAGGAATTGGACTATGAAATTCATTCCCACAAAGTCCTTGGCCAGCGCAATGCCGCTTATGGACTCGAAAACCGGCCGGTTCGCTACCGTTTTAATGGGTGCAACTATGGCCATTGCACTAATGACGCTCCCGACACTTGCTCAGGAAACACAAGCCGTCGCTCCCGCGGCTGCGGCAGATACCGCCTATATCTTCAACACGCTTCTCTTCCTTATTGGCGGCTTCCTCGTCATGTGGATGGCGGCCGGCTTTGCCATGCTGGAAGCAGGGATGGTACGTTCCAAGAACGTTTCCATTCAGTGTACAAAAAACATCTCTCTCTATTCGATCGCAGGCCTAATGTACTGGCTGATCGGTTACAACCTCATGTATACGGATGTAAATGGCGGTTATATCGGTTCGTTCGCGCTTATTTACGGTATGGACCCGGTCGGCCTTGAAGGCGTGGATAGCGCGGCGTTGCTTGATACTGGTTATTCGACAGCATCCGACTGGTTTTTCCAGATGGTGTTTGTTGCCACGGCCGCATCCATCGTTTCGGGTACGGTTGCAGAGCGTATCAAGCTCTGGCCGTTTTTGATTTTCGTCGTAGTTCTAACCGGCTTTATCTATCCGATCGCTGGGTCATGGCAGTGGGGTGGCGGCTGGCTATCTGAAATGGGCTTCTCCGATTTCGCGGGTTCGACCCTCGTTCACTCCGTCGGCGGTTGGGCTGCCTTGACCGGGGCCATCATTCTTGGCGCTCGCAAAGGCAAGTTCGGCTCCGACGGTTCTGTACACCCGATACCCGGATCCTCTATCCCACTGGCGACCCTAGGCACTTTCATTCTATGGCTCGGTTGGTTCGGCTTCAATGGCGCTTCTCAACTTGCCATGGGTACGATTGGTGACATTTCGGACGTTTCCCGTATCTTCGTCAACACCAACATGGCCGCCGCCGGCGGTGTGATCGCCACCATTATCCTACTTCAGATCATCTACAAGCGGGTTGATGTTACGATGGTGCTCAACGGTGCCCTGGCAGGTCTCGTTGCCATCACCGCGGAGCCGCTCGCACCAAGTGTATTTGCCTCGATTCTGACCGGTGCTGTTGGCGGTGCAATCGTCGTTTTCACCGTACCAATGCTCGATAAACTGAAGATTGACGACGTGGTCGGCGCGATCCCAGTACACCTTTTTGCAGGCATCTGGGGCACATTCGCTGTTGCCTTCTACACGGGCAATTGGGGTGCACAGATCACCGGCATAATCGCTTACGGGGTCTTCACAGTCGTGCTTTCTGCAGTCGTATGGTCGATCTTGAAGTTCAGCATGGGCATCCGCGTCAGTGAAGAAGAAGAAATGATGGGTCTCGACAAAGCAGAAATCGGCGTCGAAGCCTATCCGGAGTTTACCTCCTCATCTTCGTAATCTCCTCCCGGAGCGCGGTGACTTTCATCGCGCTTCGCCCTCCCAGGATCCTTCCAGGATCTTGACCCTCCAAACTTGAAGGGGCCCGGAAACGGGCCTTTTTGTTTAGCATAAAGTTCCGTATCCGGAGAGGTATCGTGGATGGTTAACAGGTACTTAACCCTTGTCCTCTAGGTTTCTTGAAAGATCAAAAACCAGCCACCGAGGACGCAATTCATGCATATGGCGCATCCTTCGACATCCAATGCCAATCACCGGGATAGCTTGCACACGAGCGATACGACTTATCATAGCAGATTTGCTGGTCAGATCGGAGTGCTGATCGGCCTTTCCCTGCTGGTTTGCATTGCGATTGCCTATGCAAGCCTTGCTACCTGGTCGGTTGATGACCCAAGTCTTTCGAATGCGAACGGTCGAATGGTTCAGAATGCCGCGGGGTTCTGGGGGGCATCATTCGCCGATCTCGTCATGCAGTTCACCGGCCTCGCCAGTGTCGTTCTGCTCTCTATACCAGCGATATGGGCATGGCTGAAAATTGTACAAAAACCAATTGATCGCATTCGCCGCCGCCTTATGGCGTGGCCAGTTGCAGTAATCCTTAGCGCCGGGGCTCTAGCCTGTCTCCCGATTGCTGAAAAATGGCCGCTGCCATCAGGACTTGGCGGCATTTTTGGCGACCTCATCCTATCCATTCCTGCATATGTGCTTGGCGGCTACCCCTCAGGCATTTGGGCTTCTCTGTTCTTCCTGGTGCTCATCGGCCCCACTCTTATTGCCGTGCTCTATGCTAGCGGCCTGATAAATCGCGGAGTCTCAACGGCAAACGATGAACTTTCCTTCGATCCGGAGACCGGAGAAATAATCGATGACGATAGTTCAAGTGGATGGTTAATCGGAGCCTTCACCCATTTCTGGCTTTCCACCCGCGCGGTGATGCGGAGACGCAATCGCAAGACCGCAAAATCGGAGTCGAATAAGCGAGGATCCGAAAATGCTGTTAACTTGTTGAGCCGCATCACTATCGCATGGAATCGGCTCACGACGCCCCCTGATGATGGATTGGAAGAGCTTGCACCGGGCTATCAACGGGACCCCGGATTCGAAGATAGCGAGCATCGATTCGAAGGAGAGCGCCTAGAACCAGAATTGTCAGGAGGGGATTTCCTGCGAGCACCTGATACGACGCCGGATTATGGGGAGACAATTTACGCTCCCGAGTCGGCAGAAGGTGATGAAGCGGAAGCCCATGCCACGCTTCAGGACACCGCAAAAACGAGCAACGGATTGAATGGAAAGGGCCGGATCACGCCTGCGGCACCCCAGCCGAAGCAGGGAATCCGCGTCATTCAGGAAGCGCAGCCTTCACTGCTGGCTGACGGCAGCTTCGAATTGCCCCACCTCAGCTATCTTGGAGAGGCAAAAATCACCGGCAAGGAAGAAGTTCTCTCTACAGAAGCATTGGAGGCGAATGCGCGACTTCTTGAGGGAGTATTGGAGGATTTCGGGGTCAAAGGCGAGATCATCAACGTCCGACCGGGCCCAGTCGTAACCCTTTATGAACTGGAACCTGCCCCGGGTATCAAATCTTCGAGGGTAATTGGCCTTGCTGACGATATCGCCCGCTCGATGAGTGCTATCGCCTGTCGAGTGGCCGTTGTTCCGGGACGTAACGCCATAGGCATCGAATTACCAAATCAGAATCGTGAAACAGTCTATCTGAAGGAGATACTTTCTGCCCAGGACTACGAGAAAACCCGGCAAAAGCTTGCTCTCGTCCTCGGTAAAACGATCGGAGGCGAACCCGTAATCGCGGATCTCGCTAAAATGCCTCACCTACTGGTGGCGGGGACGACAGGCTCAGGCAAATCGGTCGCGATCAACACGATGATCTTATCGATCCTTTATCGGCTTACGCCCGAGCAGGTGAAGCTCATCATGATCGATCCGAAAATGCTGGAACTGTCGATCTATGACGGCATCCCCCACCTCCTGACACCTGTCGTGACGGATCCAAAGAAAGCGGTTGTCGCCCTCAAATGGACCGTGCGCGAGATGGAAGATCGCTACAAGAAAATGTCCAAGCTGGGTGTTCGCAATATTGACGGGTTCAATCAGCGACTCGAGCAGGCGCGCAAGAAGGGCGAAACCCTGACAAGGACGGTTCAGACCGGTTTTAACGCGGAAAATGGCGAAGCGATCTTCGAGTCCGAAGAACTCAATTTGGAGCCTATGCCGTATATCGTTGTCATCATTGACGAGATGGCGGACCTGATGATGGTCGCCGGCAAGGAGATCGAGGGAGCAATCCAGCGCCTGGCGCAAATGGCGAGGGCTGCCGGCATCCATGTCATAATGGCCACCCAACGACCATCGGTCGACGTTATAACCGGAACGATCAAGGCCAATTTTCCGACTCGAATCTCTTTCCAGGTAACATCGAAAATCGACAGCCGCACCATCCTCGGTGAACAAGGGGCGGAACAACTTCTCGGCATGGGTGATATGCTTTACATGGCAGGGGGTGGTCGAATCCAGCGAGTTCATGGTCCATTCGTTGCAGACGACGAAGTTGAGAAGATCGTCGCCCATC
The DNA here is from genome assembly GCA_024639745.1 of Salaquimonas sp. Taxonomy (GTDB): domain Bacteria; phylum Pseudomonadota; class Alphaproteobacteria; order Rhizobiales; family Rhizobiaceae; genus Salaquimonas. Next base: position 4,887 of record JAHEHW010000067.1, read on the forward strand.
TGAAGAGCCAGGGCGTGCCTCAATATCTTGAGGCGGTCACAAGCGAAGAAGAGGAAGAAACGTCGGCTTCCGGACAGTCGGACAATCCATTGTCCGAATCCAATGACATCTACGATCAGGCTGTCGCAGTGGTGCTTAGGGATCGGAAAGTATCGACCAGCTATATTCAACGACGGCTTGGAATCGGTTACAACAGAGCCGCCTCCTTGATCGAGCGCATGGAAAACGAAGGATTGATCGGAGCGGCGAATCATGCCGGTAAACGTGAAATCCTCGTTCCGGCTGAAGACGAAACGATCTAGACTGAAAATTGCCACAGCGGCGACCTTCACGCGCCATCATTTGGCCCAATGACAAGGTAAAGAGTGAGCTGAATTTTCGAACGAAAGGGCCTCAAAGGCTCTGCTTTTGGAGTATCGCTATGATTCTGAAGCGGATCAGAACCGAAAAATCTTTCAAGAAGAATTTCTTCTTAGCCTGTGGTCTAGCAATTGCCGGCGCCGTGGTTGCGATAGCCGGACCGGTATTTGCCGATACCCGCGCGGATACCCTTCAAGCCCTGAAAGAACATTACCGGAAAGTTCCCACGATGACCGGTGAGTTTCTCCAGTTCGGCCCGCAGGGCGATCAGTCAAGCGGCACGTTCGCAATCAAGCGGCCAGGCAAGGTCCGGTTCGATTATGAAGACCCATCGCCGGTAGAGGTAGTTTCGAACGGCCTTGCCGTCATGATCGTCAACAATAAGCTGAAGACCTTCGATTCCTATCCGCTGAAAAACACTCCGCTGAAACTACTGCTTGATGACGAGCTTCAGATCGATATTGACGCGGTTATCGACGTGGTGCAGAACGAGGATCTGACGACGATCGTTCTTGGCGATAAACAATTGTTTGGAAACTCGGTGATCACACTTCTGTTTGAACCGGAAACCTTCGAACTACGCCAGTGGACGATCAAGGACGCACAGGGAAAAGAAACCTCTGTCATGGTCTTCAATGTTGAAGACAATGTCGAGCTTTCCAATCGATTGTTTCAGATTAACAAGGGTCAATTCAAACGCAGCAATTGATCCCAGTTTGCCGACCGGCTGTTGACAATCAATTCCATGACGTTTTTTTGGCCCGCAGATATGCGGTCCGGATAAAGCCAGTGGCCGTTTCCCACCGATTTTAGCTTGCAGGTGCTCATGGCTTTTTCAATTGCAACCTGGAATATCAATTCGGTACGTCTCAGAGCGTCACAGGTAGAAGATTTTCTCCGCGCTCACCAGCCCGAGGTATTGTGCCTCCAGGAAATCAAATGCACTAATTACCAGTTTCCGGAAAAACCATTCCGGAAATTGGGATATGATCACCAAGCGGTCCATGGGCAGAAAGGCTATCACGGCGTCGCAATCCTCTCAAAGTTACCCCTGAGCGAGCAGTATTCGCACGATTATTGCTCTATGGGAGACACGAGACATCTTTCCGTCGATATCGGCATCGACGGGCAATCGGTGACCGTGCACAATTTCTATGTCCCCGCAGGCGGAGATATCCCTGACCCGATTAAGAATCCGAAGTTTGATCACAAACTTCGTTTCATCGAAGAGATGAGACACTTGGGCGCCGAGACGAACGGCAAGCCTGCCATCCTACTGGGCGATCTCAATATCGCTCCTTTGGAAAACGATGTCTGGTCACATCGGCAGATGCTCAGAGTTGTTTCTCACACACCTGTCGAAACAGATGGTTTGAAATCAGTCATGTCCGAAGGCGGATGGGACGATCTTATCCGAGCAAAGATTCCCGCGGGGGAGAAAGTCTATACCTGGTGGAGCTATCGGGCGAAGGATTGGGCGGCAAGTAACCGCGGTCGCCGATTGGACCATATATGGTCCGCTCCGGCTCTCGCGAAACATCTTACCGATATCGATATTTTGCGGGAAACGCGCGGTTGGGAACGAGCGTCAGACCACGTCCCCGTCATCGCGCGTTTCAATATCGGTTGATTCGGCAGGCTCGGAAACGTCGTCTTGCTCGGGTCCACGAAGCGTTAGATTCGGAATTCCTGCAAGCTTGGCCTGCACCTTGCCCATATCAGACAACACATGCCGCACGGCGCTGGCAATCCGATCATGAAGCAGATTGGCCAGTTCCGGATATTCAGAGAGCATACGCTTGAACAGATCCCGGGGTATGAAAATCAGCTCGACATTTGTCTTTGCAACAGCCGTTCCAATGCGACGATTTGCAGTCACCAATGCCATTTCCCCTACAAGGCTGCCGGCACCAAAGCTTCCGCCTACCCAGTTCTTGCCATCTGTTTCGATCATCAAATCTATTTGACCGGATAAAATCACATAGCCACCGTCAGACAGGCGATCCTGCTCGAAAAGTGTCTCACCGGGTCTGACGATCATGCGTTTTGAACCAAAGGCCAGTAGCCGCAACTGCTCAACGGAAAACCCTTCGAACAGAGCTATATCGCTTAGTCTGGCAATGTCATCCGACAAACTCATGGAACAAGGTACCGAAAAATTTCGTCACTTCCTGCGTGGTGCGACCAGTCGACCGCAATAATAACCTCTCCTCCGATGGAAAGGTGACTGCTTTTCTGATAGCAGTCGGGAAAACACCGGAAAAGACCAAATAGGAGAAACGCCGAATGTTGCGTAATGACAAGCTCGACCAATGGGACCGGGATTGTTTCCTGCACCCATCAACGCATCTGGCACAACACGCTCGCGGAGAAACGCCGAATCGCATCATGAGCACCGCATCTGGCGTCTATATTGAAGATCGCGATGGCAATAAATTGCTGGACGGTTTCGCCGGTCTTTACTGCGTTAACATTGGTTATGGGCGTAAGGAAGTGACGGACGCAATTGCGGACCAAGCGGCTGAGCTTGCCTATTATCATGCCTATGTTGGTCACGGTACCGAGGCATCGATCACTTTGTCGAAGATGATCATTGATCGCGCTCCGGATCAGATGTCCAAGGTATATTTCGGTC
>JAHEHW010000417.1 GCA_024639745.1 Salaquimonas sp.
AGCGGTTTTCCTGCTTCGAACGCGACAGCTGCTCTTGTTTTCACCTTTGCCTCCTCTGAATGTGAATTTATCCGCAAACTAAAGAAATAATCGGCATTAACAACCATCAAATACCGCCTATTGGCGTTCCTTTCGCGTCATCTGGGATGAAGACGCTATGGCTTTGACCAAACCGCGCGAATAGAGTTCAACCTAAGTACCCCGCTTTTCGAAAGATGGCAGAATGCATACGCTCCGTGCCCGAACACTCTCCTTTGATCATGAAACCGGCACGCCGGTTCATCATGAAAAAGGTGCAGTCGTCGTCGATACGGATGGCAAGATCGCCTGGGCCGGCTCTGCCGAGGACTTGCCGGACAATTTTTCCTCGCTCCCCGGATACGATTACGGGAAAAAGCTGCTGATGCCGGGATTTGTCGACCCGCATCTTCACTTTCCGCAATACCGAATGCTTGCCGTCTATGGAAAAGACCTGCTCGACTGGCTCAATCGCTACACCTTCGTGGAGGAGCAGCGCTATGGCGACTCCCGGGTATCCGAGATCGCGGCAAGGTTGTTTCTGGATGAATTGATCAGAAACGGAACGACCGCCTGTATGGCATTCTCAACCGTCCACCCGGAAGCCCTTGAGGCGCTGTTTTCAGAAGCCGTGCGGCGGAAGATGGCCGTTATTTCCGGTCTGACATTGATGGACCGCAACGCGCCGGAAGCGCTGCGCAACGATCTTGCGACGATCCACGAAACGAGCATCGACCTGATCGAAAAATATCACGGAAAAGAGCGTCTGGGTTATGCCATCAGTCCACGTTTCGCAATCACGGCATCAGAAGCCCTGCTTGAAGTCTGCCAAAGCCTTGCGACGCGTTTCCCCGGTCTACCCATTCAGACGCATCTTTCCGAAAACCTCGCTGAGATAGCGCTGACAGAGAAGCTGTTCCCATGGGCAAGAGACTATCTGGCGGTCTACGAGCGCTACGACCTTGTTCGGAGCAACAGTCTCTTTGCCCATGGCATTCATTTGTCCGAAAGCGAGTCCAGGCGTTTAGCCTCGTCAGACGCGGCGATCGTCCACTGTCCGACGTCGAACAATTTCCTCGGCTCCGGCCTCTTTCCTTGGCTAAAACGCAGCACATCGGACCATCCGATCAGGATTGGTCTCGGCTCAGATATCGGTGGCGGCACCAGTTATTCCATGCTCGCTACAATGCGCGACGCCTACGTAGTTTCGCAGCTGGTAGGCAAGCGCATTGACCCGTCTGCCTTGTTTCGCACGGCAACGCGGGAAAACGCCGAACTGATTGGTCGGCTTGATCGGATCGGCAGCCTGGAAGCTGGAAAATTTGCGGACATGATCCTGCTTGACCCGCAAGCGACGCCGCTTATGGCTGAACGGTCATTCCTCTCGGAAAGCCTCGAGGATCTGCTTTTCGCTTTGATCATTCTCGGCGATGACAGAGCCGTTGCGGAAACCTTCATAGCCGGCCAACCGGTCAAGACCGCCCTGCAATAATTCGCTCGAGAGCCAGTCCCTCACCCAGCAGTTTGTCCTCTGAATTCGGTTTTCCCATGATCTGAAATCCCGCTGCCGGTTCGGCCGTGGGCAGGGTCAATGCGCAAGTGCCGAACAGATTGGCAAAACGCGTATTTCGCAACGCCATCAAATTCTTCGCAGTGAAGCGATCATGGTCCGCTAAGAGCGCGTTGATGGGCGGCGGATCGATCGGGATTGTAGGCATGATGACGGCGTCGAAAGCTTCGATCTCCAAAAAGAACTGCGACTGCAGACTTTCCAGTTCCTCGAACGCCGAAAGATATTGTTCGCCGGTGATATTAGCCCCTTGCCGAAAACGCATCTCGACCGGTGGAAACATGACACCCGGATTAGCCTCGATCAGATCGCCCCATTCCCGCCAGGCCTCGTAGGGGAAAAGGATCGCGCCAAGATCGAGTACCAAGCCGAACTGAGCGCGCTTGACGCGTTCGACGCGGACGCCCGCAAACTCGAGCCGCCTCACCGCTTCCTCGAAAGCCTGCAATTGGCGGGCTTCGATATCATCCATGGCAATGGTCTCGACAATCGCCAAGGTGATTTCGGAGGGATCGGGCACCGGCTCGCTCCTGACCGGCAACCCCTTCAGCACCTGAAACATGGCTGCCGCATCGCTGACAGACCGCGCCAGCGGCCCGGCGGTATCGAACCCAGAGCAAAGCGGCACCATCCCTTCCGACGGGAGTGCCCCATGCGTCGTCTTCAGGCCAACCAGTGAGTTCCATGCCGCCGGTATCCTCACTGAACCACCGGTATCCGACCCGATCGCAATCGACGCCATGTCATGCGTCAGCGAAGCGGCGGCCCCGGACGAAGAACCGCCCGGCACACGGCCCGGCATTAACCGATTGGGCGGCGTCTCGGTCTTCGGGTTTATCCCAAGACCGGAAAAC
>JAHEHW010000068.1 GCA_024639745.1 Salaquimonas sp.
ACGGATTGGCAGGAATGGACTGCGGGATGTATCTGCATCATAGGGAAACGGGTCGAGATCCCAGAAATCGAAACCAATCGCCTTGCCGGTACTGTCTCGAGCAATCCTGTCTTTGAAAAACGGAAGATCGTAGGCGATACCTGAATCGACATGCGCGACTCGAACCCCGCCGGAATCGGTTCCTTTTGGCCAAGTGGTTTCAAGGGTTTCGGACGCAATAATGGTTTCAAGGTCATTCGCCAGAATATCGAGCCGCGTACGATGAGCCTGCTCGCCAGCAGCAGGATCACGGATGATCAAGCGGCCAGTGACAATCGTGCAATCGGACCCGGCCGCAGCCAGCATCACCGGTTCCAAATCGCCGTCGCTTACACTGCTACGCGAATAATACTCCGCAGAAAAATGCCTTATCTGCCCGGCCTGCTCAAACCGGACAAGTCGAATTTCATTTTTCTCATCAGATTGAAGCCGGATATCATGTCGGAAAAAATCGGGACGGGGTTCCAATTCGTCGAACTCAAGCACCTTTAAGCCAACGGCTTCGGCGGATTTCTTCAGCCGCTCGATCGGTTCGCCGCATAAGTTGGCGAAAACACTGCGCAGCTTTTCGGCTGGTGTTTCGGCAACTGCATTGCCGGCGGCAAAAACGCCGATTACCGCCAGAACAACCAGGCATGAAATAGGGACTTGGATTGTTTCAGCCCTGTTCATCGCCGGTGACTAAATCGGAACTGATGGTAGCCTCTATAGCTGGGGGAGCAGGAAGCAGCGATTCGATTGTCGAAATGACTTCCGGAGCATCCGGTTCGGTGAAGGTCGTGAACCAAGCGCTGAGATTGCCTTCAGGGTCGATAATATATTTGTAAAAATTCCAGCGCGGTGCGGCGATTGTCCCGACCTGTCTCTTTGCCCATCTATAAAATGGTTCCGCATCGCTTCCCTTCACGCGTGTCTTTGCGGTGATTGGAAAATCGACACTGAATTCGGATTTAGTAAAAGCCGCGATCTCCGCGTCGCTGCCGGGCTCCTGACCCCCGAATTCATTCGTCGGGACGCCAATGACGACAAACCCGCGATCCCCATATCGATCCTGCAGGGCCTGCAAGGGACCGTATTGTGTGGTGAAACTGCATTGCGAGGCGGTATTCACGACCATTATGACCTTTCCCTTATATTCTGAAAGGTCGATACTCCCGCCATTGGAAGCAGGAAACGAAAAAGAGTGCGCGCTGATTTGACTGACCGGCCCCGCAGCATGGGCAGGCAAGATGGCCATGAAAATAAAACCGATAAAAACCGCTGCTGATTTGCCCGGTAACATTTGACCGCACCTCCCAAAGAACTCTGAGCATTCAAGATAGAGCTGCACCCAGTTTATCAATACTCTCAGTCAAGGAGCCTCTCTTTACTGTTCAAATTAACGCCGCTGATCGTGAAAAGGTTTCACATGCCTCGGCCAATCACCGGAGCGAACCGATATAGGCAACGAGATCGCTGATCTCCTGCCGCGTCAGGCTCATGTCAGGCATGACCGGATGCGGGTCCGCCAAAAAGGCTCCCAATACATCCATATCGTCCGCATATTTTTCTGCAATGGTCGCAAAAGCCGGAACATCTGCAGAAGCGACCGGCTGATCGTTCTGAACCACATGGCAATTGGCGCACCAGGTCGTTGCGATTATTTTACCCTGCTCCGCCAATCCGTTTGCCTTAGCTGGAACCGCGAGGATCACCGCGAAAAGCATTGCGGTTGAGAAAGTAGGAATACTCGCGACAATTGATTGCATAATTATCTCCAAAGAATAGCGATCATCTTCCGAACTTATTACACACCAGAGGGATCATGCCACCCGGTAGGGATTCAGAATTCCCGGAAGATCCCACTGAATTGAAATGGAGCAGAAAATCATGCCCGAAAGTAGATATGATCTTTTGAGATTCCTCCAGGCGCAGGAAACTGTCTATCCTGAGGTGTTGGCAGAGCTTCGAGCAGGACATAAGAAGACCCACTGGATGTGGTTCATCTTCCCGCAGATTGCCGGACTCGGACATTCCGCGACCGCAAAGCACTATGCCATTGCAGATATTCACGAAGCACGCGATTTTCTTGACCACCCAATCTTGGGCGCCCGTCTGCGAGAGTGTTCGACTCTGTTGCTGAAACATAGCGGTAAGCCGATTGATCGAATTCTCGGGACGCCAGATCACCTCAAGCTCCGTTCTTCTATGACACTGTTTGCCAATGCCTCCCCAGACAAGACACATAGGAAGCTTTTCGAGAGCGTGCTTGAAGAATTTTATGACGGGCTGACAGACACTAAAACCTTGAAACACCTGAATCGCGCAACTTGATTATTGGTGAAAAAACGATCGCTAAGCTCCGATTAAGAAAATAATCTATATTCTTGATATAATTACTTTTTTTAACCAAAACTATTAATTGGAGCGCTCGCAAAAATCGGATTTTGAACTCCATTGCGCACGGTCTGTTTGGTGCCCGAGCTTTGGCCGTGTTGACCCGTCTTTACTGGTCAAAGCGACGTCGAAAACAACCTCGGTAAAATGAGAATGACAAATTCAATCAACGGCGCCGCACAGCCCGCTTTGTTACTTCCATCGATAGAAAGGGTGGATGAATGCAGCGAGGCAATTTGCCAAGAATGAAAGTGGATCGCCTCTGGTTCCAATGCCGCGAGATCCGGCGACAGGTTCATTATTCCGATGCCCCGGCGGCGGCCTCCGAGGCGGGCGAAAATCGCTCCCATTCCAGATCACCGCGATACCGCCAAGCTATGCCACCTTCATTCTCCACAATTAGGAGATACAGCCAATTGTTTTCAAAAAGATCCCGCACGGATGGATTGCGTTCCAGGATATCGCTCACGGCCTCTTTTGGCGCCTCTACGCATACCGAAAGCCGAAGCGGTTCATGGACGAAGGTTTCACCGTTGTGCACGGATTGCCATGGCAACCCGGTCCGAAGCACGCCCCCATTCCCTTCAAGGACGCCAATTCCGCCGGTGACATTGTGCAGAAGCTTGTTGCCGCCACCGAATATCTCGGGTGCCACGCTTGAACCATAATATTGCAAGCTGATCCAGCTTGCCACCACAACGGGAGCTGTCAGGATTGTCTCAAGAACCTTGAAACCGCTGTCCTGTTGCCAATCGTAATCATGCAGGAACGCCTCCCCTTCAAGATCGGCATGCCGTGTACGGTCGCGGCGCGCAGCGATGAAAGCATTGCACCCCGCAAGCCCCCACTCCGGCCGGATCTCAGACCATTCCTTTCCGCGCGAGACAAGCGATTCGCCAGAGGATGCTCCCGGCAATTTCAAAGCTCTTGCTGTGCGCGCCTTGTGCCCGGCACGCTCTAGAATGGATTTAAGTTCCGCGAGACGCATAGGCTTGATATCGACAGTTTGGTCTTGGGCGAAAATCTGAACCTTGTCAGCGGTCGTATCGTGCAATGCCGCGACGAACACCGTATCAGCAGGTATATCGATCCCCTCGACCCTGAGACCATGTCGAACGGCACCGTCATTGAGCAGTTGGGCCAGAAGTCGGGCGTTCACATCGCCGGCGTGCCCGCCACAGGCTCCACATTGCAGAGCACTTGCGTGCGGGTTGTTCGTCACAATGGCGCCATGCCCTGCTATCAGAACAATCGGTGCGAAGTTCCTTGTCAGGGACATTCCGGATAAAACAGCCTTTGCAAGGGATACGCGTTTCTCAAGTGAAATCGCCGGATGCAGCATCGGCTCAGGCTCATCACCTTTTCGGTGGCTCATCGCGAAACTGTCACCCAGTAATTTTGCCGCATAAACAGGCCCCATCGCCTCCACAAATGCGAAAGAAGAAACAGCTGCCAGCTTGAACCGGCCAAACGCTCTTTTCGCACGCGCCGCATAGCGCGCCGCAAGCGACTTCGAGTTTTCAGCCGAAGGGCCTGAGCGCGAGCCCAAAGCGGGCGACAACAGGACCGGCAATCGGTGTTCCGAAATATCCGAGGCGAAACCTGTATGCGACGTCCCAAGTCCGAAAAAGCCTGCAAAACCGATGGTTTCGATATTTGAAGCAACACTTTCGAGAGCTCGCCTAAATGGTTCCGACCTGACATCGATACAAAATGCAGCTTGAAGGTCTGGGCGCTCGGTACCCGTCTCTTGGGCAGCCCTATCGATCTTTGTCGAAAGCGATCGCTGAACGGAACGCTCCCTTGCCGATTGCCAAATATTCGCAATTAAATGCCGTTTCGAAGGCCGCACAGGCGCCCCGAAGCGCTTCCGGGCAGTCTGCCATGCACCGCTGAGTTCCGACATAAGGGATTCGAATAGTGAAGCTTCGAAAAACAGGCGGACCGCGAGTAATGCGACGGGCGTGTCATCATATGAGCCGTCACGCTCCGCAACCCATTGTCTTTGCCGCGCCAGTTGCGACCATCCACCCAACTCGGTCAACAATGAGTGGAAATAGGCATGCATTTCGAATTCTTTGAGCCCAAGGACAGCAACCGACTGACGTATGGATTCAACGGCATGCAGCGGAGACCGCGAAACCCGCTCAGCGAACCCCGACAGTCCGGCGATCTCTGGCGTCAAATCGTGCAGCGCGTGTTCGCGCCAATTGGCATAGGCTTCGGTAACGCCACCTGCTCGCCAAAGAGCTTGCCCCGTGTCGAAGTATCCGGCTGCCCAGACGCCTATTCTGTCCGAGATGATCCCCGGCCAATCTTGATCGGATCGGGCCGCGGCAAGGTCGGCAACGCTTGGGATCTTATCGGCTTGCTCCCGCATCTGCTCGAAACCCGCCACGACCTCCTCGAATCGGGCCGGCCGCTCCTGTGCAGGGGTGGCCGCCCAGGCTTCCTTCAGATCTTGTTCGGTGATCTTTCCGGATGCGTAGAGGTCTTCATACCAGTCGGCAGGCATTGTCAGCGGGACATTTCCAGCGTGTTCAAGAATAGCGGCCGCTTCGACAAACCGTTGACCGCTTTGCCCGACAAAGGGATTGACCGCTACTGTCGCATCGAGCGGCCATGCTGGTGGAACGGCCCGGACGACCGCATCGACGACTGCGTCCACGTTTTCTGCCAATAGGTCACCGGCTTTATGGTAGCGTTGAAGCATTCGATTTTCCTTTTGATCAGCGTGCGTCGCGGGCAAGTGTCCAACCACCCATCAGGCGGTTGAAAACGGCGCTCAAGTAAAATCCATTGGAGAGATGCACTCTCAGACCAGTAACAGCCGGATGGCCTGCCCAAAGCGGCAGGGCTGCCTGAGCCAGAGCCACCGTTCCGAAAGAAATGAGTGCGAGAATGATGACCGCCGTTTCCAGATCGCCGACGGGCAGCGGTTGCGGGAGTAGGCCGCCATAAAATTTCTCCGCAATCCAGTGAAGCGTGAAGTAGCCCAGGGCCACAGCGAGCGAATAAAATGCCGTTCGCACCGTCAACTGGCGAGGAGCTGCATCGGCAAGCCCTTGTGCCAGCAGATAGGCGACACCGAAAATCAGGATCAGGCCGAGCGCAATCGCTTGCGGTGGCTTGCCGGCGAGACCGAAGGCAACTCCGACAGCGATATAGATCCCGGAGGCAAGCAAGAAAGCTTTTGCAACGGCTGCCATATCCGGAACCGCGATGGGACCCGGTCGCCGGATCGACGCGATCCGCTCAACCGCTTCCCCGGATGCGAGAAACGCATGTGCCTTGTACAGCGAGTGGGCAACGATGTGCAGCATGGCAAGCGAGAAGAGGCCCAGGCCGCATTGCAAGACCATGAACCCCATCTGGCTTATGGTCGACCATGCGAGCGACGTCTTTACCGAAGATTGCGTTAACATCACCACGCTGGCGAACAGCGCGCTCAGCCCGCCCAGGATCGCCAGAAGCGCAAGGGTCAGCGGCGTCAGAATAAAAAGGTCTGCAAACCGAACGAGCAGAAAACCCCCGGCATTAATGATCCCCGCATGCAACAAGGCCGATACTGGCGTCGGCGCTTCCATCACCTCTGTCAGCCATCCATGCAGCGGTAGCTGAGCCGATTTCACAACGGCGGCAATGGCGATCGGGGCGGTTGCCAGTAGCGCAATCGTGGCAACGTAGCCACCAGCCGCCTGTTTCGCGATTAGATCGAGATCACCCGTACCGAAACCCGCGAAGAGCATTGTGGCGCCGATCAGCAGCGCTATATCCGCGATCCGTGCGGTAATCCACTCTTTGCGAGCGGCGCGCCTCGCAGCCAGACGCTCGGGGTAAAAAAGCAAGAGCTTTTGCAGAAAGTAACCGATCGCAAGCCAGCCAAGCAGCAATTGGGTCAGCGTACCGGCCTGAACCAGAAGCTGAACGGAAGCTAGCGCCGCGCAAAGATTCCCGGTAAAATTGCCCTGATTGGCTTCTCCATCGAGGTAGCGGGCGGAATATCTCAGAACCACCCAGCCTACCAGCGAGACAAGCCCCATCATCGTCACGCTGAGAGCATCGACACGGACACCTGGTCCGAGATCATAGGGCAGCGGAAACGCCGCGCTGCCGGGCCCATTCAGAACAAGCAAAAGTCCGGCACACGCCGTGGTGGCGAGGCTCAAGAGCGCGGCTAGCTTTGAAAATCTTATCGTGATGGGAGGCCGCATGCCAGGCCCCCTGAAAGCAAGGACGGCTGCTGCGGCCATGGCGAGCGGCGCGACATAGACGATGTAATAGGCCATATGACCAACTCCTTTGTTTGGTGCTGACCTAACAGAAGCCAAAACTGAAGGAAAATACATTGTTTATGACATAACGTTCTATTAAATAGAACGTATGGACAATCTCAATCTGCATCATTTGCGTTATTTCTGGGCGGTAGCCCATGAGGGCAATCTGACCCGGGCAGCGGAAAAAATGAATGTCTCTCAGTCATCGCTATCGGTGCAGATAAAACAGTTGGAAGATCGGCTCGGTCATTCCCTCTTCGAACGAAGCGGACGCCGGCTTCAGCTGACCGAAGTCGGCCGGCTCGCTCTCGATCACGCTGACCGGATTTTCGCGACTGCGGAAGAATTGGTGGATTCGATCAGCACCCAGGAATCGGCAAGAAAAACGCTTCGCATTGGCGCTCTTTCAACCTTGTCGCGGAACTTTCAGATCCGCTTCTTGAAGCCGTTTCTGCCCCGACGCGACACCGAGGTCATTCTGATTTCGGGCAACACGTCTGATCTTCTTTCGGAACTTGCCGGACTCAATCTCGATCTGGTGCTTCTCAATCAGCCCGCGCCAAGCGATGGAGCCAGGCCCTTCATCTCGCACAAATTGTCAGAACAGCAGATTAGCCTAATCGGAACTCCGACCCGGCTTCGGAGACAGGCTTCGCTGGAAGAATTACTGAGCGAGGAACCCCTCATCCTGCCCCCGCCAGGAACCGGAATCCGCACGGGGTTCGACGCGATAATCGGCAGAATAGGGATTGTTCCCAACATTGCTGCTGAAGTCGATGACATGGCAATGATTCGTCTACTGGCGCGTGAAAATGCCGGCCTTGCTATCATCCCGCCCATCGTGGTCATGGATGAATTGATGAACGGAACCCTCACGGAAGTTACGATCTTGCCGGAAGTGGTCGAAAACTTCTATGCGATTACGGTGGACCGGCGCTTTCCAAACCCGTTGGCAATGTCGATGCTGCGCCATTTCCAGGAAGCCGAGGCGAGACGCTAGGCTTCGCGTGCGGGATCATGGGATAAGAACGGCAGCGCCAACCAGTTTGCCCCTGCGCAATCGCTCAAGTGCGGTATTTGCGTCTTCCAAGGCAAATCTCTCGATTTCGGTCTTCACGCTGGCCGGGCCGACGATCTTCAGGAAAGATCTTGCGTCCTCTCGCGTCAGATTGGCAACCGAT
>JAHEHW010000418.1 GCA_024639745.1 Salaquimonas sp.
TCGGAAAGGTCGCAACGATCCCCATCAGCAGCACCGCAAGCCAGTTCACGCCTCCGATTATGACAACGATAAGGGCCAGGGTTTCAAGCGGCATGGTCAGAGCGCTTTCTGGGTTTGCTGGTCATTGGATCATGGGCCTTAGACATCGCCTGGCAAATCCCGATTGCCGGATCCGATGCTTAAGGCGAATCGCACTTGTGCCGATCCATGCCCATCATCCTAAATGAAGAATTAACGAATTATTTAAAATTGTCTGGACAAAATGGCCGGGTGACCAGTGACGCTCTCTGTTCGCTGGCACCAATGGTCCTCGACCAGAAGGAGATCGATCATGGCCTATATCGCCATTGGCCTCTTTGCCACCGCCGCCGTCCTGACGGTTTTCAGGATACGCGATCGGATCATCGCCCAGCGGGAAATCAATCAGCGGATCGCTCTTATTCAGCAGGGCTGATCATGCCGATGCGCTGGTTCTGATTTAAGGCCAGGCAATCCGCTTTAGTTTCTCAAACAGGCTGAAGAGCGAAACGGTTGCTCCTCCCTTCGCTCTTCAGTACCTTTTTTGCCGCGCAAGCCTCTCAAGACCTGACACTCGCGTGATCGCCATGACGGCTTTAAACAAGACTGTGCCTCCCGGCGAGGACAGGAATGTCGTTCAACCAAATCATCTATTGACAGACTGAAAAAACTGACCCCGCTCCGGTTCGAAACGCGTTAGACTTCCAGTTGCGATTCGACGAATCTTTCCAGAATGCGGTTACTCTTATTGGAAGCGAATTATCCACCCAACAGACATTTCTTCAGCCTGGTCCGCTTTTGGATTACGCTTGTTGTGTTCCTCGCCATGGGGCCAACAGTCGTAACAGCTGTTGAAATTGAACTTCGTCCAGCCATTAACAATTTCGATGGCCGGGTCGAGGCAGCGCATGTTGACTGGAAGGCAATCGGGCAAGTCAACATCCGCGGCATGAGATCGATCAAGCAATGCAGCGGATCACTCGTTGGTAATAATCTCGTGCTCACCTCAGCCCATTGCGTCGTCAACCCGCTGACCAGAAAACCCTATCCTCCCGGAAGCGTGTTTTTCGTTGCTGGTGTCGAGCCTGGCAACAAGTTTGTTGCCGCCTCGAATGCAAAATGCGTCCGGGTGCTTGCCGATTTATCGCGAGAAAAAGGGCCGATCGGACCCGCACTGATTATCCTGAACAAAGCAATCACTGAAGTCGCACCATTTTCGATCAGCTACGAATACAAGCCAGTGCCGGAAAGCGAGCTCACCCATGCCGGTTATCCGGGAAAAAAACGATATCAGTTGGCGATCCAGAGTGAATGCCAGGTCACCGGCGCAAAAGGGGCACTGTTTTCAACCGACTGCAATGGAGACCCGGGCAGTTCAGGCGGGCCTTTCCTGATCGAAGCGGGCTCTAAGCTAGAGGTTGTCGGCGTTCTCGAAGGAAAAAATGGCAAAGAGGAAGCCGTCGGGGTCGCAATCGAGGATCTTTCCGATATCATTAACGCGACGCTGCAGTGCAAAGATTGAGCATCTGCGGCCTCGGCAGGGCGTAACGCTTTTCCCGTTTCCGAATAGCAGCCCCCGGTTTCTTGGAATGCGCCAAGCACCAATATGCTAATGATCCGACGCTGATCCCGGAATTTTACTACTCATTTCTTGATGCGGCGTCTGGTGGAGGCTCGTTCAGGCTCGAAACCCGGATAAGCCAGCTGCCGTCTGACTGACGCTCCAGAATATTGAGGGAGGTCCCCTGCCCTTCTCCATTGCCTTCGGAAAACACGGCAAGACACCAAGCCAGATCGCCGGAGACGCCTGCCTCGGTGACCTTTAGGGCTTTTCCGTCAGCGCCTGCCTTTGTCCATTCAAGATGCGCCTGTCTGATTGCATCACGCCCTTCAATGGTCGGACCATAAGGAGAAATCAGTCTCGCGTTTTGTGTAAATATCGCCGCACACCGCTCACTATCCCCCTCTCGATAGGCGTCGGCATACTGATCCAGCAACAACTGGAGTCTTTCCCGGATATCCATTTTCTATCTCGCTCAGATGGCAACGAAGGAAGCATAGCATAATTGCTTCGGATGGTTGCCTTCCCGCAGGGTAGATATAGCCCTCCAAAGCGACCGTTACGCGGCAGTATCCGGCGCCTTCATTTCTTCGTATTCAGCAATCAGGGCCTCTGCCTGCAGCTTTCTGCGCGACTTAAGCACGGCCTCGAACAACTCTTGATCGCTCGCATTCTTCAAATCAAAAGCGGAATCGAGATTTTCAAACAGCAGTTTTACCTCGTTGGCATCACAGCCGAGCAGATACATGATCTGCTTTTCACGAACGTTCATGACCGTTTCCTTTTTTAAAAGAACCTATCAAAAACGCCCCCCAGAAATCCAAAGGAGAGCTGAGAGGCGCTTACCGACAATCCA
>JAHEHW010000419.1 GCA_024639745.1 Salaquimonas sp.
AAAGCCGCCGCGCCCTGGATTTCCCAGATCAAGGTGGTGGCGCCGCTGATGGCGCTCAAGGTGATCGACGAAGCAGTGCAGATCCACGGCGCTCAAGGCATATCGCAGGATACGTTGCTTGCGCATGCCTGGAAACATGTCCGTACCCTGCGTCTTGCAGATGGTCCGGATGCCGTTCACCGGCGTCAAGTCGCGCGTGCCGAACTGAAGAAATACACCCAGATGAAAGTGTAAGAACGATTATGAAGGCAGTTGTCTGCGAGGCATATGGACCGATTGAGGAGTTGCAATACCGGGACTTCGACGAACCGGTGCCCGGCGATCTTGATTGTATCGTCGAGGCGGAAGCGATCGGCTGTAATTTTCCCGACGGCCTTCTTGTCCAAGGACTGTATCAGGCAAAACCGGAAACCCCATTCGTCCCCGGCATGGAGGTTGTCGGAAGGATTATCGGGATTGGCGACAGAGTTCAGAATTTCAATCTCGGAGACCGGGTTGCGGGATTGGTGATGACGGGTGGCTACGCGGAAAAGGTGCTCGTTCCAGCGGTCAATCTCTTGACCATTCCCGACAGCGCCGATGCCGGTCAAGTCACCGCGCTCATCTGCGGCTACGGAACGGCGATGCATGCGCTCAAGCAGAGGGCCGATCTTAAAGCGGGAGAAACACTGGTCGTTACGGGCGCGTCCGGACTAACCGGTCTTGCCGCCATTCAGATCGGAAGGGCGATGGGGGCACAGGTCATCGCGGTCGCTTCCACGGATGAGAAGCGTGCTATCTGCCGTGAAAACGGTGCGGATGCCTGTATTGGCTATGGCGATCTCAAGGATGCCGTCAAATCCGAAACCTATGGCAAAGGTGCCGATGTCATTTTCGAGGTGGTCGGCGGTGACGTTTTCGATCGTTGCGCACGATCGGTTGCCTGGGGAGGCCGACTGTTGGTGATCGGTTTTGCATCAGGAAAAATCCCGAAATTTCCAGTCAATCTGGCACTGGTCAAGGGTTACTCTGTCGTAGGTGTGTTCTGGGGCGATTTCACGGCCCGCGAGCCGGCTGTACAGGCGGACAATATGAAACAGCTGCTCGATTGGTATCAATCGGGGACGATTGCTCCGGTCGTACAGCAATCTTTTCAGCTTGCCGAGGCAGCTAAGGCTTTGGAGATCATTCATAATCGCGGGGCCAGCGGCAAATTCGTGCTTTTTCCCTGAGCCTCTCCTCAAATGCCTGTTTTATGCCGGGGCAGACTTAAACTTAAAATTAACCCTGTCTTTTCTTTTCGCATTAACCCTGCTGCCGCAAGCTTTGCCCAGGACGGGAAAAAGGTTGGCCATCATCTTGCCAGAATGCGTGCCTAGAGCGCACGCGGTGGGCGACTTGAGATGCGGCGCCTGCCATTCCCAAATTGAATAGTAATTCTTACCCGGGGACGGGGTGGGTACATGTTGCGCGATATTATCAAACTGCTTTTAGCACTTTCGGCCCTTCAAGGCGCTATTATTCCGGCCAAGGCCGTTGAGGTCTACATCTTCCGAGGGGCTGGAGATTTGAGTTTCGTAGCGGACCGACTCAGCTTCAGCCAGGGAATGGATGATCTTGGTGATGAGATCCGTGCATCGGGTATTCGTACAGAGGTTTACCGTTGGCAAAACTCGGTCGGTGCCCTGCGCGATATTCGTCGCCGAAAGCCTACAAGCGTAGCGCTGCTTGGGCATTCCATGGGTGCGCTGGCGGCAATTTCCACGGCGGCGGCGCTGGAAAAGGACGGGATCAAAGTATCCTATCTCGGACTGATCGACATTCCGGGTCCGGTCGGTACCGTTCCAAGGAAAGTCATGTGGGCCGAGAATTTTTACTCGATGTTCCCCGTTTACGGGCTTTTGCCCAATCCCGAGGATCATCCTGCAAAGATCTCCAACAATTATGTTTTTGGCCAGATTCACACGACGATGGACAATTCGCAGAAAATCCATAATGCGATGATCAGCGCGATCTGGCAGGTGGACGATATCGATCGCGGCTTGCGGGAAGCAAAGACGCTGATGGCTTATGGTCACCAGCCTGAAACCATCGACCCGGCAGTGGTCGGCAGCGTTCAGCGGGTTGCCGAAGGCGGCAGTCTTTTGCCGGCCAAATAGGGTTTCAAGAGCTCATCGGCGATTTACGTTTTGCTGGTGGCGGCGGATTCGTACCCGTCACTTCGACCGGTGTCCGCATGATGACTTCCCGGTGAGGGAACGGAATATTGATGTCGTTCGCCTTGAATTGATCCCATAGCGCTATCAAGACAGCACCGCGAATATTGGTCAGGCCGTTTTGCGGATCGCTTATCCAGAAGCGCAATAGGAAATTGATGGATGAATCTCCGAATTCGGTCATCCAGCAAACCGGTTTCTTCCGCTTGGAAATGCGTGAAATATCTTCGACTGCTT
>JAHEHW010000420.1 GCA_024639745.1 Salaquimonas sp.
GAAAAACAGCCAGATCAGCACATTTGCAGCAACGATGGCGAGGGTAACGAACTGAAGTCTGATATGCTTCAGCGAGTTGGCATCATTAAGCGGAATGAACATCGCCGGCTCCGGAAGGGCATAAGGTCTCGCAGGTCATTGGTCAGTTTAGAGATCGCCTGCGCCGCCGCAACTCCCTTCTGTCAAGCTCACGCCACCCATCAGCGGTTTTCGCCGGGTACCCAGAGAACATCACCTTTGCCGCCTTCATTCACCGATCGGGCGGCGACGAAAAGAAAATCCGATACGCGGTTCATGTAACGGATGACCTCGGGATTGACATGTTCGCCCGGCACCTCCGCAAGCTCGACGATAAGTCGCTCCGCACGACGGGCGACGGTACGAGCATTGTGCAATTGTGCCGCCGCCGGTGTGCCGCCCGGCAGGATGAAAGACCGGAGTGGCTCCAGTCGCGCTGTGTGTTTGTCGATCTCCGTCTCGATCCGCGTCACCTGATCGGCGGTTACCCGCAAGGGTTCGTAATCGGGTTTCTTTTCGGTTTCGGGCGTGGCAAGATCGGCGCCGAGATCGAATAGGTCGTTTTGGATGCGCGCAAGTACCCGATCCAGTTCCTGATCGCTTTCGCCGAGATACAGCCTGGCGATTCCGATCGTCGCGTTCGCCTCGTCTACCGTGCCGTAGGCGGATACGCGAACATCGTATTTCATCCGTCGCTCGCCATTGCCGAGCGCGGTTGTGCCATCATCGCCGGTCTTGGTGTAGATCTTGTTCAAAATAACCATTTCATACCTGCCAAATCAGATTTGTTTGCCGAAGTGAGGCGATCAGCGGCCGAAGAAGAAGAGCGCTATGACCATTGCGAGGATGGCAACGAACTGCGCTATCACGCGCCACCGCATCAATGTCTGCGATTTATTGGCGCTGCCGCCGCGCATCATGTTCCAGAGGCCCATGCCAAGGATAACCGCAACGATGAGGAGCAGAGGCATAATAAGATACGGGACGATATCGGTCATGAAGTTTACCAACCTGTTTGATAGGTCTTAGTTCGAGTCGAGCAGAATTCTGTCAATGAGCGCGGTCGGCAGAAGTCGCTTGGCGATAGCCATGAAGTGTGTCGGAACGGTTACCCTGTAGCGTGCCTTTGGGCGAGGGGAAATCAGAGCGTGCTTCAACTTGTCATACACCGCTTCGGGGGAACGCCGAACTCGGCTGACACCGCCGCCGGATTGCAACCGAGCGCGTTCGGACCGGTATTCTTTGGCGTGAACAGAGTGCTCCACGTCGATCTTGCTTTCGAAATGCTGAAGCGCGTTTTTGGAAAACTGTGTTTTGATCGGTCCGGGCTGGATCAGGCTGACATAAATATTTGTACCCGCAAGTTCGAGCCTCATCGTATCTGCCAACCCCTCAAGGGCGAACTTGGAAGCATTATAGGCGCCACGCCAGCGCATTGGCACAAATCCCAGTATCGATGAGCAGTGAACGATGCGTCCGTGGCCGGCTCTGCGCATGACGGGCACGACAAGACGGGTCAATTCGTGCCAGCCGAAAAAGTTCACCTCGAACAATTCGCGGATCACATCGGTTGGCAGATCTTCGACAGCACCCGGTTGTCCGCGTCCTCCGTTGTTGAAAAGCGCGTCCAACCGCCCGCCGGTCTCGGCGAGGACCGTCTCCATGACGGTGCGGATGGATTCGCCATCTCGGTAGTCCATCAGCAAAACCCGGGCGCCTACTTCTTCAAGCGCAGATCTGTCCTCTTCCTTGCGAACCGTGGCAAACACGCGCCAGTCCTCTTCACAAAGGCGTTTCGCGCAATGCATTCCTATACCCGATGAGCATCCGGTGATAAGTATGCACTTGTCTTGTTGGGGATTCGACACCATAACCCCGCAATGAATAAAGGAATTAGTTTCTGGTTTCTGGTCCTAAGCGAGGCAATCACTAAGTTCAATCGTGACGATGGCTGGGCCATTGCCAGCCATGTAGCGCTTTCAGGGCTTTTTGCACTCTTTCCCTTCCTGATTTTTGCAACTTCGGTCGCAGCCTATTTTCAGCTTGGTCACTTCTCGGAAAATGCAATCGATTTTATTTTCGGTTACTGGCCGCAAGCTGCAAGCGAGGCGATTGCGAGTGAAGTGCGGACGATCCTGACCGTCCCCAGAGGCGACTTTTTGACCATTGGCGGATTGTTGACGCTCTATTTCGCATCAAACGGGGTGGAAGCGATCCGCATAGGCTTGAACCGATCTTACCGGCAGGAAGAAAGGCGCCCGTTCTGGCGGCTGCGGCTTCAGAGTTTCGGGTTCGTTTTCATCGGAATCTTCGCGCTCATGTCGATCACCTTGCTGCTCGTGCTGCTTCCGCTCGCCTGGGGAATTGCGACGCGTTACCTGCCGATACTTGTGCCGTGGAGCGATG
>JAHEHW010000421.1 GCA_024639745.1 Salaquimonas sp.
AAGCCATTGGTTTTAGCCGAGCTATCGTGTTCGCTGGCAATGGCTGCTATGGATTGGTCGCTTTTGATGCTGTGGGCGGCTCCTCCGGTGGCTTTCGAAATGAGCAAACTCGCGGTGTCATCTGAGGAGGGGTCGACGGCAGCTAATGGCTTTGAGCAGCCATGAATTCCGAGTGGCAAACTCGACAGTCTGCTCAAAAACGAATGTCTGAAAGGTCCGCGGAGCGAACATAGGCGGGCATCCCTTTTGCATAGTAAAATGAACTTGGTCCGGGCATCGAGAAGTCGTTCAGCGCCATTCAGGAACTGGTAAGCGGTATTGCATCGGGCGCCTGAACAGACCCGACCTTGAACAAGCCACTGCCTAGAAGGATCTGTCGCTGACTGCCGGCGATTTTGAAACTTACGTTTCAACGGGCATTTCGAAGGAGCTGTTCGGGTTTCGCAGCACCATCTGGCGGCTGATCTCAAAACGGCAGAAGTCATCGCCTTTCGCGCAGCAATGTGTGTGCTTGAATACGAGATATCGATCGGTAAGGCGCCTGAAAAGCGCTTCAAATACGCCCAAGTGCCAGGGGCAGCCGGGCAGAGCCAGCGGGTTATCGCAAATCGAAATGGACGCTTGCCCGCAACGCTTGATCTTGACACTCCCTGAGCCAGCAAAGGTCCAGGCATGTTTTTGTATGGCGGTCAGAAGTAGGGGAATCGCGAGCCGCGCTGGCAGTGCTTTCAGAACTTTTTGGGCAGCTCCCGGAATTCGATGATGCAATATGTAGTCGCCCGTCTTGTTGCCGGCCTCGTACATGATTGCCAACGCCTCTGTTTCCGGGAACTGTAGCCAAACAGTTTGGAAAAGACTAAAAACCTCAGCTTCGTGGATCATCGAAGCCGGAGGGGAAGTCAAATAGGGTAAGATTCCGGCCGTTGAAAAAACCGATCTCTGCTTCGTCCCGCCAAGGGCTGCCAGAACGTCGCCGAGCTGAATAACGGCATTGGGGCCGATAAGCGCGTCTCCTGTGACAATGCCCATTCAACTTCTCGTTAGATTAGGTTTTCTGCCGTGGCATCACCGCCGGTCCGCTCACCGGTCCCGCCGCAGGCAGAACCTGCCGCAGCCGCTTTTCGGGCCCTTAGCTGTGAAGCCCGGTCAGCCACCGCCTGCCAGTCATCAAGCTGCGCCGGCGCTATCTTGCGGCTGGTATCGAACTGGAAATCGACTTTCTCCTTGGATTGAGGCCCCCAGTAATTGTGTTTGCCAAGATCATAAAAGGTGCGCTGGAACCCTGCTTTCAGGAAGGCTTTCAGGCAGCCCAGGAGATATTTTCTTCGGAATCCCGTGCCTCTCCACGGATAATGGAAAAACGCTTTGTTCATATAGAACCGGCGATAATTGTGCATCACGCGGTCAAGCAGCGTCTCCCTGTCCATGGCTTCCGGTTTCATGATCGGGGTAACGAAGTTGTACTTCGAAAAATCGAAAACCTCGACCTTATCTCCCAATTCCTGAAACAGTGGTGAGAATGGCCACGGGGTGTACATCGCCCAGTTGGCGAGATCCGGGTTCCACTCCCTTGCCATCCGGTATGTTTCCTCGAGCGTTTCCGGCGTTTCATTGTCCAGACCGACAATGAATTGCGCTTCAGTGAAGATATCGGCATCCCGCAACAGTTGGATCGCCCGCTTATTCTGCTCGATCTTCGTTTCCTTGTTGAACCGGTCGAGCTTCAGCTGCGCGGCAGCCTCAGTGCCCAAGCTCACGTGAACCAGCCCGGCTTTCCGATAAAGAGGCAGGTATTTCTCGTCTCGGATGATATCCGTCACCCGGGTATTGATTCCCCATTTGACCTTTTCCGGCAGACCGCGGGCGATCAGTTCTTCGCAAAATGCGATGAATTTCTTGCGGTGGATAGTCGGCTCTTCGTCAGCAAGAATGAAGAAACCGACCTGGTGGTCATTGACCAGTGTTTCGATCTCGTCGACGACCCTCTTGGGGTCGCGGATACGGTAGTCGCGCCAGAATTTCCATTGGCTGCAGAATGAACAGGTGAAAGGGCATCCGCGCGCCATATTGGGAATTGCCACCCTGACCCCGAGCGGCACATAGATATAATTTTCCCATTCTAGCAGCGACCAGTCTGGGGCAATCGCGTCAAAATCCTTCACCGTTGGCGCGGCCGGGGTAGCCTTGATGATGCCGTCATCGGTGGTAAATGCCAGCCCCTGGATTTCGTGCCGGTCATCGGGCCAACGGCCTTCGGCAACGCATTTTACGAGCTCCGTGAAAATCTGCTCGCCTTCACCACGGACGATGACGTCGACCCATGGCGCTTCCGATAGAACCTGCTTGTACATGAAAGTTGCGTGGACGCCGCCAAGTACACGAAGTGCCTGCGGGCAGACCTCCTTGGCTATCTCAAGAACACG
>JAHEHW010000069.1 GCA_024639745.1 Salaquimonas sp.
GCTACCCTGAAGCATCATCTGAACTCGCTTTTCAGTCTCTGCTGTCGCTTGGAGCATATCGCTGACAGCCTGCCCAATAACGTGGACCGGCAGGAATGCCTCTTCGTAGCCCGTTCCATTCACCCATTGGTGCGGCGGGCGCATGATTTCGAGGAAGACGTTCTTTTCCCTGTGCTGAGAGAGAGTGCTATCGATAGCGACAGCTTGCGCGAAACACTTGACCGGCTGCAATGCGAGCATTGGGAAGACGAGAGTTTTGCCGAAGAAATTCAGCAAGAATTGTACCGTTTCGTGCGCGAGCCGAAGGCGGTGAATCCGGAGTCTCTCGGTTACATGCTGAGAGGCTTTTTCGAAGGCATGCGGCGACATCTTGCGTTTGAACGCGAGCACGTCATGCCGCTGCTGACCAAGGTTGGATCTCGTTGATCCCATGAACGCGCATCAGATCCTTGGGAAATTTCCTTCACCAGTTCCGCGTTACACCAGCTATCCGACCGCTCCGCATTTTGCGGCTGAGGGCTCGCAGGGTGTGATTGCGGCCGCAATTGGTTCCATCAAGTCCGATGAGCCGATTTCGCTTTATGTGCATATCCCGTTCTGCGACCGGCTTTGCTGGTTTTGCGGATGCCATACCAAGCAGGTGCGCCGTTACGATCCGATCGAAGCCTATGTCTGTTCGCTCCTTGCTGAAATAGATCTTTACAAACGGGATTTTTTATTTTGGCCGAAATTGTCGAAATTGCATTTCGGTGGCGGATCGCCAAGTATTCTGCGATCGGACGATCTGAAGCGGTTGCGTAACGGGTTGGAAAGCGCCTTCGAATTTCTCGAAGATACGGAAATCAGTATCGAGGTCGACCCTTCCGATATGAGCGCGGACACACTGGAGGGCCTGCGTTTTCTCGGCGTAACGCGGGCCAGTATCGGCGTTCAGGATTTTGACAAAGCGGTTCAGGCAAGCATCAACAGACCGCAGAGTTTTCAGCAGACCGCCGAGGTCGTTGAAGCGCTTCGCGAGATCGGCGTTCGCTCTCTCAACATCGATGCCCTTTACGGTTTGCCGAAACAAACGATCGCGTCGGTCGAGAAGACGGTGGGAAAGGTAATATCGCTTCGCCCGGACCGGGTGGCGCTTTTCGGCTACGCTCATGTTCCTTGGATGAAAAAGCATCAGACAATGATCGATGAAGCGGATTTGCCAGATCAAATCCAGCGCTTCGATCAGAACCACGCGGCGGAGGACCTTCTGATTTCAAGCGGGTATCGCAAGATCGGTATCGACCATTTCGCCCTTATAGATGATGACTTGGCGACTGCGGCAGAAACGGGCCATCTTCACAGGAATTTCCAGGGTTATACGACGGATGATTGTGACGTTATGCTTGGACTGGGTGCGTCTTCGATTGGACGGTTTCCAGGGGGATTCATGCAGAACCAGGTGGCAACCGGCCTTTATCAGGCGGCTGTTGCGCAGGGGAAACTGCCTGTTGCCAAGGGTTTTTTCTTCAATCGGGATGACGTCGTCCGAGGCTGGCTGATCGAGCGCCTGATGTGCGACTTCGAAATTTCCTTCGCTGCTTTCAGGTTGGCCTTTCCCGCCGAGTCAGAAGACTATTTGGCTGAGTTGATCCAATTGGCGGCTGCAGAAAAAGATGGGCTTTGTGCGTCTGACCGCGAACGCTTTTTCATTCCGAATGAAGCCCGGCCATTCGTCAGAATAATCGCCTCGCGGATCGATGCATATTTTGACAAGACGAAGTTTCGGTATTCAAAAGCGGTTTAACCTTTGGTGACGACTGCTCAATCCGGCTCGGCAGCATATGCAAGGCGGTTTATATTCGGAACATGAACCCGACGGTTTTCCACCAGCTCGATCACGCCGGCCTTCCGCAGCTTGGTTATCTGGCGACTGACAGTTTCAATCGTCAGACCAAGGAAATCTGCGATATCCGCTCGTTTGAGCGGCAGTTCGAAAGTAACGCTTTCCTGTTCCGCGTTCGTCTCCGGGTCAATGTTGAGCGCGATCATGTGCAGAAAACTTGCGACTTTCTCGTTCGCGGTTTTCCGACCCAGTGTCAGCATCCATTCCCGCGCTTCGGACAGTTCTTTCAAATTCTGCTGATAGAGCCTGTGCTCCACCTCGGGCGATTCCGCGATAATGTCTTCCAAGACGCGTCTCGGGAACGAGCAGATGCGCACATCAGTTGCGGCCTCAACGGTCACATCGTTATGGCTTGCAAATGGCCGTCCCATGAAATCCGGCGCGAATTGCAGGCCGACGATTTGTTGCCGGCCATCCCTCATAAGCTTGGTTAGTTTCACGACGCCATTCAGGATGTTGGCGTAGCGGTGGATTTCATCGCCAACCGTCAACATCCCACTCTCGCTTTCATATAGGTGGCGAGAGGTATGCTTGCTCAATAACAGCAGCTGTTCAGGCGTAAGGGCGCCACAAATTCCGCGATGCCGAGCCTCGCATGAACGGCAGAGGACCGGTACTCCCGCTTCGTGGATGTCCTGTCGTTTGGTTTTGTCTGAAATGGCTCGCACCCAACCCGTTTGTTTTGCTTCTTCCTATACGGGATTCCAACCGGGGAATTGCGCAATGTCAATAGATGCGGGTGGTCAGGTCGTCGCAATTCCACGCAGAATTGCTGTTGCACAGTGCGGCTCCATGCGTCAAACGAATTTTCAACGAGCCGGGCTTGTTTTAGGCAGGCTCAAAGGCAATTATTAAAGGAGGAGGCGCTGATGAGCTGCATATTCGTCCAGTTACGCTGCAAGCCGGGAACGGCCTACCAGGTCGCCGACAAGCTTTATGAGAAGGAAATTATCTCGCAGTTGTTTTCGACCAGCGGTGAGTGGGACTTACTGGCGCAGATCTACCCACCGGCTAACACCGATGTCGGAAAATGGGTCAATGAAAACATACTTGACGTCGAGGGAATCGAACGGTCTCTTACAACGCTGACGTTCAAGGCATTCTAAACCTCAAAAAATCGTTATTTTCGCGCATTGCGGAAGGGAGGAACATGTTCAAATCCATCAAAACAATCCTAGCCGCAGGTGTGGTGATTGCGGCAACAGGGGCTGCCCACGCAGAAGGTGTGAAAGTCGGAATGATTACCACGCTTTCCGGGGGCGGATCCGGTCTTGGGATCGATGTGCGAGACGGCTTCATGCTAGCGGTCAAGCAATCAGGACGGGACGATATCGAGGTCGTGATCGAGGATGATCAACGCAAACCCGATGTTGCGGTGCAGCTCGCCGACAAGATGATTCAGTCCGATCAGGTTGATATTCTGACCGGGATCATCTGGTCCAACCTCGCCATGGCGGTTGTTCCTGCTGCGGTCAATCAGGGTAAGATTTACCTGTCTCCCAATGCCGGCCCTTCGCAGCTGGCGGGCCAGGGGTGCAATCCCAACTATTTCAATGTCGCCTGGCAAAACGACAACCTGCATGAAGCCGCGGGTGGCTATGCGACATCGGCAGGATACGAGAGGTCCTTCATTCTCGCCCCGAATTATCCTGCGGGGCAGGATGCGCTGACTGGTTACAAGCGCTATTTCAAGGGCGAACTGGCCGGAGAGGTGTATACCAAGCTTGGCCAGACCGACTATGCTGCCGAGATCGCACAAATTCGCGCGTCGGACGCCGACAGCGTCTTCTTTTTCCTGCCGGGCGGAATGGGCATAGCGTTCATGAAGCAATTTGCGGACTCGGGAATTGACCTTCCTGTCGTAGGCCCGGCATTTTCTTTCGATCAGGGCATTCTGCAAGCAGTCGGCGATGCCGCCTTAGGCGTGAAGAATACGTCGCAGTGGTCGAAAGATATCGATAATCCGGCCAATAAGGCATTCGTGGAAAGCTTTGAGGCGGAATATGGGCGATTGCCTTCGCTTTATGCTTCGCAGGGATTCGATACTGCAAATCTGATGATTTCCGCCATGGAGAAAGCGGATATCGGCGATCTGGATGCCTTCCGGGCTGCGCTCAAAGAAGCCGATTTTGATTCGGTACGGGGTGATTTCGCCTTTGCTTCGAATAACCATCCGATCCAGGACATTTATGTTCGGGAGGTTATCAAGGAAGGCGATGTTCTGACCAACAAGATCGTTTCTGTCGGTCTCGAAGATCATTCCAATGCCTATGTCGATCAGTGCGGCATGTAGGAATTCATGCTGCAGGCCTGCTTGAACGGCATGCGACGCCGGCATGAGGTGGCTGGGGTGCTGGAGACGCCTGAAGACACGGCGGCCCCGGCGCTCGAGGTCGTCGCGGCAGGTGCGGAGGAACTTCATGTCCATCTACGGAATGCCAACGGGATGGAAAGCCTGCTTGACCGAGATGTTTCACTAACAGTGCAGGCAATCCGAAGAGCGCTGCCGCATATTCCTCTAGGAGTTAGTCCCGGCGCGTGGATCCCGCCAGGCGGGAATTCGCGCATCGATGCGGGTGTTTGGAGTGTTTCGGATGCTGAAACGCTTGTCGACAGTGTTGCGTCGGAACGCTGTCTCCGGGAGCTGGGCGAAGTGCCGGATCTGTCAGAGTCAGAGGCGCTCGCCAATGCCGCCATTATTTGGCACGCTCAGCGAATGCTTGTAGGTCAATGAGTGTATCGCTGTTTGCCGAACAATTGCTGAATGGGCTTCAGTTCGGCATCATGCTGTTCTTGATGTCTGCTGGCCTGACGCTGGTTTTTGGCGTGATGGGACTGATCAATCTTGCCCATGGCAGCTTTTACATGGTCGGCGCTTTCGCGTGCGCCGCGATGGCATCGGCTCTGGGATCTTTCTGGCTGGGCCTTGCCGCCAGTCTCGCGACCGCTGCGATTGCCGGCGTGTTGGTCGAAACCATTATTGTTCGGAGGCTCTACCATCGCGATCATCTGGATCAGGTCCTTGCGACTTTCGCTCTTATTCTGGTTTTCTCGGAAGGCACCCGGTGGTTGTTCGGTTCGTTCCCGATTTTTCTGAATATTCCCGACATTCTTTCGGGTACGATCGACTTGCCCTTTGGCATCGCCTACTCGAAATACCGCCTTTTTATCATTGCGGTCGGTATTCTTATCGCTGGCGGGCTTTATTTTCTGATCGCTAAAACGCGGCTCGGAGTACAGATCCGTGCTGGTGAGGCGGATCGTGAGATGATTTCGGCGCTGGGTGTCAATATTGCGCGCCTCAACACCATCGTATTCGGGCTTGGTGCGGCGCTCGCAGGATTTGCCGGCGCGATGGTTGGGGCAATTCAGTCGGTTGAAGTCGGAATGGGGGAGCCGATCCTGATACTTGCTTTTGTCGTTATCGTCATCGGCGGGATCGGTTCGATAAAAGGTGCATTTCTCGCTTCGATCCTCGTCGGATTGGGCGATACGCTCGGGCGTCTTTTCCTTCCTGGCTTTTTCGGCTTTTTCCTGGAGCCATCTTCGGCGACATCCGTCGGTTCGGCGCTGGCTTCCATGCTGATCTATCTGTTAATGGCCGTGGTGCTGTTTTTCCGTCCGGGCGGCCTTTTCGGGAAGGCGGCCTGAATGCTTCGCAGCAATCTTGTGAATATTGCTGTGATCGTTTTGCTTGTCGCCTATGCAGTCTCCGGCGAGATGTTCGATGCGCCATACAATATCACCCTTGCAACA
Source organism: Salaquimonas sp. (assembly GCA_024639745.1). Taxonomy (GTDB): domain Bacteria; phylum Pseudomonadota; class Alphaproteobacteria; order Rhizobiales; family Rhizobiaceae; genus Salaquimonas. The sequence goes on from JAHEHW010000069.1 coordinate 5,639, forward strand.
AAGGTAGCGATTCTGGGCATGGCGGGGGCCGGGCTAAATCTGGCGCTTGGTTATTGTGGCCTGATATCCTTCGGCCATGCGGCATTTTTCGGACTCGGTGGCTATGTCGCAGGTATTCTCGCAGTACACGCATTCAACCATCAGCCAATTTTTTTAGGATGGTCAGGAACAAACCAGATGATTGCGATCTGGGTATTTGCCCTTCTGGCGACCGGCTTGCTGGCACTTCTAATCGGGCTGCTGTCGCTGCGCACCAGCGGCGTCTACTTCATCATGATCACGCTTGCTTTCGCCCAGATGCTTTATTACTTCGCGATTTCCTGGCCGAGCTATGGCGGTGAAGATGGCTTGTCGACCTATCTGAGGAACGGATTTCCCGGGCTGAATACGATGGATGGCATGAGCTTTTTCATGGTCTGCCTGGCATGGCTGGTTTTCGTGCTCTGGCTCTCGTCGCGCATTATCAATTCGCGTTTTGGTCTCGCCATGCAGGCGGTTCGAGAGAACCCGGTTCGTTTGGCGGGTCTTGGCGTTTCGCCATTTCGCGTGAAGCTTACGGTATTCGTATTATCGGGAATGATCACGGGGATTGCCGGCGCGCTTTATACCGATCTTAATCGTTTCGTCAGCCCGTCCGTGCTGAGTTGGCATATGAGTGGTGAGATCATGATACTGGTGATTATTGGAGGCGTCGCTACCCTTAGTGGGCCCGTCGCGGGCGCGATGTTGTTCATCTTTCTCGAGCAGTGGCTCGGTGGCCTGACAGAATTCTGGCAGTTCTGGCTCGGTTTGATGTTGCTGCTGGTCGTACTCTTTGCGCGTGGCGGCATCATCGGGACGCTGAATCGGTGGAGGGCGTCTTGACTGAACCGGTATTGGAAGCCCGTGCGCTCAACAAACGGTTCGGCGCGGTCGTCGCAAGCGATCAGGTGAGCTTAGTATTGCATAGTGGGGAAATCCACGCGCTTATAGGACCTAACGGCGCCGGAAAATCGACCCTGCTTAAGCAACTTGCCGGCGAGACGGCGTCCGATTCGGGTGAGGTATTTCTAAGTGGACAGTCTCTTCAAGGACTTGATGCGGTGCATCGGGCGAAGGCCGGAATCGCCAGAAGTTTTCAGATCAGTTCGATCATTCCCGCGCTCACCTGTGAACAAAACGTCCTGTTGAGCTTCGAAGCAAGAGAGAGGAGAATATTCAGATTTTTTCGCCCAGCTCTGGGCAATCTTTCCTCTCTTGAGGCTGCAAGTGACTATCTGCTTCGTGTCGGCCTTGCAGGCCGAGAAGGCGTTATCGCAGCGGAATTGAGCCATGGAGAGCGGAGAAGGCTCGAGCTTGCAATGGTGCTTGCGCTGAAACCTGCGGTCTTTCTTTTGGATGAGCCCATGGCAGGTCTCGGACCGGAAGGAACCGGAGAAATTCGTTCACTTCTTCAGGATCTTCGCAAAGAAGCGCCGATGCTTTTGGTCGAGCACGACATGGATGCGGTATTCGCTTTGGCAGATCGAATCTCCGTCCTGGTATATGGCAAGGTTATTGCCTCGGGCACGCCGAATGAAATCAAATCGAATTCCGCAGTCCAAGAAGCTTATCTTGGAGATGATATCTGATGTCTGAACTGCTGCGACTTTCCGGGGTAGACAGCTGGTATGGCTCCAGTCAGGCATTGTTCGGTATTGATTTCACGATTGCTGCAGGTGCAACGGTGGCGCTTCTCGGTCGCAATGGCATGGGCAAGACGACCATAATCCGCTCAATATGTGGCATGATGTCCAAGGTTGCTGGTCGAATTTACTTCAAGGGATCGGAACTCGTTGGGTTACCAAGCTATCGTATTGCGCAACAAGGAATTGGTCTCGTTCCGGAGGGGAGGCGTTGTTTTGGCCCTCTCTCTGTCGAAGAGAATCTCATCTCCGCGCAACGAGCCGGTCCGTGGGACCTGGATCGCGTTTACGAAATGTTTCCAAGACTTGGAGAACGTCAGGCGCAAATGGCTAATCTCCTTTCGGGAGGGGAGCAACAGATGCTGGCCATTGGCAGGGCGTTAATGACCAATCCGCAATTCCTCATTCTCGATGAGGCAACAGAAGGCCTCGCTCCGGTTGTCCGTTCAGAAATCTGGCAAGCCATTCGTGATCTGAAGGAAACCGGCC
>JAHEHW010000422.1 GCA_024639745.1 Salaquimonas sp.
TTTGCTTCCGCTGAACCGATCTCCGAAAAAGTATTAGCGGAACGTTTGCCGGAAGGTGCTGATGTGAGCGCTCTGCTTCAGGAATTGCAGCAATCTTATGCTTCGCGCGGCGTCAATGTTGTCAAGATTGGCAATAACTGGGCCTTCAGGACGGCGGACGACCTTGGGTTTCTTCTCAGCCGCGAGGCTGTCGAAGTCAAAAAACTCAGCAGGGCAGCGCTCGAAGTGCTTGCCACCATTGCTTATCACCAGCCCGTAACCCGTGCCGAAATCGAGGAGGTGAGGGGTGTTTCCACATCCAAGGGGACGCTTGACGTGCTTTTGGAGACCGGTTGGGTACGCCTGCGTGGACGTCGCAAGACGCCAGGGCGTCCGGTAACCTACGGCACGAGTGATGTTTTTCTGGATCATTTCGGGCTAAGTGAATTGCAGGATTTGCCCGGACTTGAGGAACTCAAAGGCGCGGGGTTGCTTCAGGCGGACATGCCGTCGAATTTCAAGATGCCGGCACCTAGCGACAGCGAAGAACTCACGGACGACGAAGATCCGTTTACGCCGGAAGATCTAGAGGAATTGGGCCTCTTGTCTCCTTCCGGCGGCGAAGAGAAATAAGCCGCCTACTGTGAGAATACGGCCAAATCGGGTGCAGTTCGATCGCAATGGATCGGGGATTTCCTTCCTTGTGCGTCGATGTCTGCTGTATCTTGGCGTTTTGGCAACCCTGATCGTTGCGGGGGTAGTTCCGGCAACGGCCAAATCCGACAAGAATCTGATAATAGACGGCAGAGCGTCCGAGGTTGTCTGGATCAATACGGCCCAGGGCCGTTTCCGTTTCACTGTCGAAATCGCCGATGATCCGCATGAGCGCCAGCAAGGCCTCATGTTCAGGGAATCGATGCCTGCGGATCACGGGATGCTTTTCATTTTCGACCAAACGCGGGTTATCAATATGTGGATGGCGAATACACCATTATCGCTCGACATGATCTTTGTCGGAAAGAACGGCGAGGTGCTGAAGGTCGCCGACCGTACGGTGCCATTCTCGCGTGAGATAGTGAGTTCGGATCGTCCCGCATCCTTTGTCCTCGAGCTTAATGCCGGCGTGGCGCGCATGATAGGGTTAAAGCTGGGAGACCGTCTTGAGCATGCCGCATTCGATACTCGATGAATCGTAACGGAAGTGTCTGTTTGAGCTTGCGGAGACAAAAGAGTTTGTGTAGGCAATCCGGGTTCCCGCGAAGCGTGGAACAACGGTTCGGAGCGTAGCGCAGCCTGGTAGCGCATCTGGTTTGGGACCAGAGGGTCGGGAGTTCGAATCTCTCCGCTCCGACCATTTTTTGATTTCCTTGCCAGCTTCGGTGGGCAGGGGCCGGACCAATACTGTTCAAACGCAGGAGGAACGATGTTAGCCCGCATCTATATGCCCGCGAAAACAGCTACCCAATCCGGAAGGGCCAATACCGGAATGTGGGTTTTCGAATTCGAGCGGGAAAAGCCGAAGCGCATCGAGCCCCTGATGGGGTACACCTCCTCTTCAGAAACAAAAACTCAGGTCAAGATGGAATTCCCGACTTTGGAAGCTGCGAAGGAATTCGCAGAGCGGGAAGGCATTCCGTACACAGTGCAAAAACCCCGGCCGCCGCGCCAGCGGCGCACGGTTTCCTACGCCGAAAACTTTTCCTACAAGCGTCATACCCCCTGGACGCATTGACTTTGTAACGGGATGTGGCATCCATTCCCGGCGCATCTTGGTTCCGTAGCTCAGCTGGATAGAGCATCCGCCTTCTAAGCGGACGGTCGCAGGTTCGAATCCTGCCGGGACCGCCAAATCATAAAGTTTGGCTTGGAAATGCGCAGTCAATTTCACCCGTTGAAATTTGATATTTCGACGCTGGTATTTGTGCCGCAATACGCTATTGAGGCCTTCGACGATCCTAACCCTACCCGCCGGAGGACCCATGTCGCTTTATCAACAACTGCAGCAACGCCAGAATGACAGTCGGCCAATACGGGTGGGGGTCATCGGAGCTGGTAAATTCGGCACCATGTTTTTAGCACAGGCGTTTCGATTGCCTGGTATTCACATCGTTGGGATTGCTGATCTTGCCGTGGATCGTGCAAAGGCAAACCTGAAATTTGCCGGTTGGACCAACAACGCCTATGAGGCGACCTCAATGAGGGATGCTCTTGCCTCTGGCCGCACTTTCGTAACCGACGAAAAGGAAAACCTCTTTTCAACAAATGAGATAGAAATCATCGTTGAATGCACCGGCAATCCGGTAATTGCCGTCGATCATTTGCTGGCTGCTTTCAAAGCGGGAAAACACGTTATTTCGGCGACCGTCGAGGCCGATGCGGTTTGTGGCGCTGAACTTTCCCGCATCGCCCGCGAACATGGTGTACTTTATTCC
>JAHEHW010000070.1 GCA_024639745.1 Salaquimonas sp.
GGACCGCAGAAACATCCGGTTTGCCGCCCGGCTCCCTGCCGTCGGAAGATGACGCGCTCATCCGCGCCAATGCAACACGCAGATCAGCGTGAACAGCCGCCGCGCGGTATCGAAATCGACCTCAATCTTGCCCTGCAACCGATCCTGCAGCGTCTGCGATCCCTCATTGTGCAGGCCTCGACGCCCCATATCGATCGCTTCGATCTGCGCAGGCGAAGAGGTGCGGATCGCCTCGTAATAGCTTTCACAGATCATAAAATAGTCCTTTATCACGCGCTTGAATGGCGTCAGGGAGAGGACGTGGGTCGTAACCGGGCTGTCGTCGTCACGGGTTATATTGAAGACAAGGCGCTTTTCCACGAGGGAGAGATTGAGTTTGTACGGCCCGTCATCGTCTCCAGCCGGACGAAAGCTGTTTTCCTCGATCAGATCGAATACTGCGACGGCTCGCTCATGCTCGATATCGGGGGCGGCCCGGCCAAAGGAATCGCTGTCGAGGACAACGTCAATCAAACGGTTCTTGCTGTCGTTTTCCCCGGACATCTGTCGCGATCAATCCTCAAACGGGCCAGCGCCCGCGCCCGCCCACTGCGGAGCCAATATCAATGATTCATCCTGATTGAAACAGACCGCGCATGCGCTTGCAATCCTTCCGAACCCGCCAGGGTAACCGCCGCCGGGCCAATGGCGGCAAGCTGATCAGCGCCGCAGCGCAAAACCGAGGTCCGCTTGACGAAATCGAGCACCGAAAGACCGGAGGAAAAACGCGCCGAGCGCGCGGTCGGCAATACATGGTTCGACCCACCGACATAATCGCCAATCGCTTCGGGTGTGTAGCGCCCGAGGAACACCGCGCCAGCATTGCGGACATGATCAAGCAGGATGTCGGGCTCACCGGTCAGGATCTCCAGATGTTCCGGCGCAAAACGGTTAGCGATCGCCATGCCCTTCTCAAGGTCCGGCACCGTCACCACGACGCCATAGTCGCGCCAGCTTGCCGAAGCGATTTCGGAGCGTTCGAGCGTTTTGAGCTGCCGATAGACGGCTTCTTCGACAGCATTGGCCAATTGCGCGGAATCTGTGATCAGGACCGATTGGGCATTGGCATCGTGTTCGGCCTGAGCGAGAAGATCGGCAGCCACCCAATCTGGGTCGTTTTCGCCATCGGCAACGATCAGCACTTCGGACGGACCCGCGATCATGTCGATGCCGACCTTGCCGAAGACCTGGCGCTTGGCCTCGGCAACAAAGGCGTTTCCGGGTCCGACGATCTTGTAAACCGGAGCGATGGTCTCGGTACCATAGGCCAGCGCGGCCACTGCCTGAGCGCCGCCGATCCGGTAGATCTCGTCGACCCCGGCAAGATCGGCGGCCGCCAGCACCAGCGGATTGATGACGCCTGCAGGCGACGGCACCACCATCACGACGCGCTCAACACCGGCGACTTTGGCGGGCACAGCATTCATCAAGACGGAGCTCGGGTAACTTGCCGTGCCGCCCGGGACATAAAGACCGACGGCCTCGATCGCCGTCCATCGCGAGCCAAGGGCGACCCCGATCGGGTCGGTATAGCGGTCATCCTTCGGCATCTGGCGTTCGTGATGCGAGCGAATGCGATCTCGCGCGATCTTTAGCGCCTCGATTTCTTCGGCCGGCACGCGTTCGACCGCTTCCGCTACTTCCTGTTCTGTTACGCGAAGTCCGACCGTATCGAGATCGAGTTTGTCGAACCTGGCGGTGTATTCCCTGAGCGCCACGTCTCCGCCCTGGCGAACGTCATCGACGATCGCGCGAACGATTCCGGCAACGTCCTGTCCCTGCTCACGCTGTTCTGACAATACGGCCGATAGCCGGATTTCGAAATCGGCGCTGGCCGCGTCTAGTCGTCTTGCCACAGTCTCATTATCCGTTTCAGGTTTCTGGATGCTTCGGGGCCGCCTGCGCCGCCCACGCCGCATCCATATCGGAAAGCTGTGCCTCGATGCAATCAACGAAAAGACGGATCGTGAAATCACCGGCGAAAACCAGATCGATGTGACCGGCTGGTGCCTCCGTTCCCTCAAAGATCAGTGCAAGTAGCGAGAGCACTTGATCATGGCTCTTCGGATCAATTCCCTGCGAGGCGACACGGTTTACCCGCTCGAAATGAAGCACGGAAAGCTTTCGCTCCGGTTCAATTTCGCCCTTTTCCCAATTGAACCGCCGCAACTCGATCAGAAACCGCTTTTCCTTCGGCAGGAATTTCAGATTACCCACTTTCAGCACCGCGTCCTGGCACAGAGCAGAAATGACTTCGAGATCTTCCTTTTCGAGCGCGATCAGTTTTTGTTTGGCCTCAGACATGCGCTTGCTCCTGACGGTGGCGCGGAAATTCGCGCCTTTCCAGCTATGCCTGAGGTAGGAAGCCAAACCTGCCAAGGCAAGTCTGCGCCGACAGATACGCGGTCAATTCGAGACGCGTTCGACTTTGGCGCCACAGGCGGAAAGCTTCTGCTCGAGATTCTCGAAACCGCGATCCAGATGATAGACGCGGTTGATCCGGGTCTCTCCATCCGCGACCAGACCGGCAATCACCAGGGAGACGGACGCACGCAGATCGGTGGCCATAACCGTTGCGCCCTTCAGAGGTCTGCCGCCATGGACCGTCGCCGTCTGTCCTTCCAGTGAAATGTCTGCTCCGAGACGGGCAAGTTCTTGAACATGCATGAACCGATTTTCGAAAATCGTCTCGGTGATATGTGTATCGCCTTCGGCCTGGGTCATGAGCGCCATGAACTGCGCCTGCAGGTCGGTTGGGAACCCGGGGAACGGTTCGGTGGTCACATCCACGGACTTCAAGGTTTCGCTGTTTCGAGAAACCCGGATGCCATCATTGCGCTCCTCGATCTCGACGCCGGCCTCGCTCAGCGCATCGAGCGCATTCTGAAGTAATGGGGCTTCGGCGCCTTTAAGCAGCACGTCGCCGCCGGTCATCGCAACGGCCATTGCATAGGTGCCGGTTTCGATGCGATCCGGCAGAACCCGGTGCGTTGCGCCATGAAGGCGTTCCACGCCCGTGATGTTGATGGTCGATGTGCCGGCGCCAGTGATCTTCGCACCCATCGCGATCAGGCAGTTGGCAAGATCGACCACTTCAGGTTCACGCGCGGCGTTTTCGAGTACGGTCGTGCCATGGGCAAGCGTGGCCGCCATCATTGCGACGTGGGTAGCGCCAACCGATACCTTGGGAAACTTGAAATGCGCACCATGCAGTCCGTCCGGGGCATCGGCGACGGCATACCCGCCTTCAACCTTAATTTTAGCACCCATTGCCTCGAGGCTGGAAATAAAGAGGTCCACCGGGCGGGTGCCTATAGCGCAGCCACCGGGTAATGAAACCTTTGCGTGGTGCATCCGGGCGAGCAGCGGGCCGATTACCCAAAAACTTGCCCGCATGCGCGACACCAACTCATAGGGCGCGGTGGTATCGACGATTTCCTTTGCCCGAAAAGCGATCGTGCGCCCGCTCTTGCCATTGTTGCCACGCCGCTTGCCGTGGACGTGATAGTCGACGCCATGGTTCGTAAGGATGCGAATAAGGGATTCCACATCTGCCAGGTGCGGCACGTTTTCGAGGACCAGTTCCTCATCGGTGAGCAGCGATGCGATCATCAGCGGCAGAGTGGCGTTTTTCGCCCCCGATATTGGAATTACCCCTTCTAGCCGGTTGCCGCCGGTTACAAGAATACTGTCCATTCAAATCATCCCTTCAACCGGCGACAGGTTCGCCCACATCCCGGCTTGTCCCGTTGCAAGCCGCAAGACCAGCGCTAATAAATGATGCAGCTTGTTCCTTCAAGAATGCGTAGGTTTTATGGTTAGAAACCGGAGCCTCATTCCGATTGATCGCCGCTATCTTCTGGCTTTTTTATTTTCGACTTCAGGGCCGCCTGGCGGACACTCATCATACCGCTTCCGGCCTTCAATCCTCGCGCCTGGACTTTGCGCCGCTTGAGATTTTCTCTCAGGGCGCGCTTTCGCCTGTCCTGCGCTGTCACTTTGTCCTTATTAGCCATGCGATACTGCCCCTCAAGGCCCGCACCGGCCCTGCCGAAGGATCGTTACAGTCAAATACCGGCAATTTTGGTGCTTGCGCTTGCCGTGACCATGTGGCAGAACGCGCTCGATTCCGCAAGGCTTGAACCAGTGGCGGCGCCCGGAAAGCACCGCGCCCGACGCTCGCCTTGACTAGATGCTGCCGTAGCTCAGGGGTAGAGCACTCCCTTGGTAAGGGAGAGGCCGAGAGTTCAAATCTCTCCGGCAGCACCAGATAACCAATTGTTTTATATTGGTTTTCGTTTCCGCGATCTGAATATACTGAACGAATTCAGCTCCGTTGGCACACTACGCGCACAATGGAGATGAGCGCATGGCATCAATCAGGAAGAGAAACGACAAATGCCATGTTCAGGTAAGAAGACGCGGACAGGGGCAAATCACGAAGAGTTTCAACCATCGGAGAGATGCTGAACTCTGGGCTAGGCAAGCTTGGCCTAGTTGCCTCAGATTGAATGTCCGCTTACGGCTGCCGATTCAACCGGTCGATGTCGCAGAGGCGATAACGTTGGTCAGTATCACATACTGGGAAAAACGTTCGAGCAGAGTCGCGATGGAGCTATTCTTTAAAAAGCCGATCAGATCACCTTCACAGTATTCGAGAACAGAGCGATTTTTTGCTAGTGCGCCGTTTACCAAAATGACCCTAGATGCTCGAATTGGCATAGATCGTTGCGCTTTAGATTGGCATGAACTGGAGCGGCGAACGGTGTGCCTTGCGCGAAAGTGCTCTAAAAGTTCTTCAACTCAGATCTGTCACATCATACGTCCAAACGCGAAAGGACTTCAGCGTATGGGGGCCGAAAGAATTGATCAGCGGCACATCTGCTGCATCACGACCTTGGGCAACCTTTATCCTTCCGATGCGAGGTGTATTGTTTCGCGGATCAAATGTCATCCATTGCCCCGAGAGATAAACCTCCATCCAAGCCGAGAAATCCATTGGATCCAGTATCGGGACGCCAATATCCCCGAGGTGACCATTTACATAGCGCGCCGGGATATTCATGCAGCGGCAGAGCGCGATCGCGAGATGTGCATAGTCTCGGCACACTCCGATGCGTTCCTCATAAGCTTCCAGTGCAGTGCGCGTTGCCCGAGCATTCTCATAGCCAAATGCCAGATGCTCATGGACAAAGTCGCAGATAGCTTGAACCCGAGACCATCCAGGTGTTGCATGTTCAAAAAGGTCCCAGGCGGTCTGGTTCAGCTTGTCGGTTTCACAATATCTGCTCCCCATCAAATAGGTCAGGCAATCATCCGGCAAGTCGGATATCGGAACTTCCTGGGCCTCTAGATGGATCGGGTCATGTTTTCCGCTATCTGCAATGGTGCCGTCCGCCCAGATCGAAAAGTCGCCAGCCGGTGCTGTAAACCGTCGACAGACATTTCCGAACATGTCGATGTAGGTGCGCGTTGGTATTTCAGGTGTTGTAATTAATTGTTCAGGTGAAACAAGATTACTGCTGCACTCCGGGCGAACATCCATCAGACAGATCATCGGGGTAGGCTGTTCACAGGAAACTTTAATGTCATAGCCAAATCGAATATTCATGTCGTTTCATAGCAGAGCGCAACCTTCGAAACCAATTCAAACTGCGACTTCAGTAAGATGCTAAGCTGGTTCAGCTTGTCGGACAACTGACGGGGATAGGACAAAGCATATAATCTATCTAGAAAACAGCCGATTTTCTTGTGCAACCTGAACCGCTTCTATGGCTTGTTCCTCCCGGAAGTAATCACCGTAGAAGAGACCATTTTTATTTACCTGCCAGACGCCATTTCTGTTTCTGATTTGAAACTGGTCCGGATTGGTCATCATATATTCATTAGCTTCAACACGAACAGGTTTTGGTCGTATTTTCGTAATCAATGGATAGGCCTTTCTAGCTTGGGCCAATTGCAGGAAAATATCTACTGCATTCAATATCAAGACGGGGCCAAGCATTGCTTGGGCAAGGACTGCAATAACCTGACGCGGGTTCGTGCTATGTGACAGAAGCTTGATAGAACACTGTCACAAAGTGCTCCGACATTGTAGGCGCCCGAGCCCAGTCGCGGGTGCCGAGATCTATGATAGGCTAGTTTAAATTTCCGGATTTTGGTGACACTGATTTGCTCTTAGAGCCTTTCAGATCATCCGATATCTTTTCTATCAACTTGGGAACAGACAGAGAATTACCGCTATCATCAGGATGCTGTTTGGCCCAATTATCAAGTTGGTCGTAAGCTATTTTTGACACTGTAACCTGAGTTTCGGTTTTTACTTTCTGCGGCACATACAACTTTGTCAATACAAGGCCCAAAATGATGATGCTCAATACAGTAATCGGCGGTGACAATTGCATTTTGATTATCTCTCAAAGCTAGTATTGAAATTTACGGCGACCCAATCTGTTGATTTTTTCAACCGACAGTTAAAGCAAGCACCTTGAATAATCTGAATTCTAGCGCGGTTTCAAAACATTGACGACTTACCCACTTCAGAAACCCAAAAGCGCTCAATTTAGGATGCAAGTATCGCCCTCTCTTGTGAAGGGCCGGTCACATTCCCAGTCATGCCCTGAATAGTCGATATGGCCGTTATCTGGAATTTCCAATGCAGTACAAAGCCCATTTTCGATCTTGAAACCTCGTTCGCATTTCCAGCCTCGGCCAAAAATACTATCCGTCAAAAAGCCGTTTTCAGGTACTTCGATTTCTTCACATTTCTGATTGGTCTCTCTGAACCCACGGTCACATTCCCAGCGCGTAGCCGGGGCATTGAGATACGCGTTTTCTGGTATCAGCATCTTTTCACATTCGTCGGCAATCAGGACATAACCGCGTCTGCATACCCAACTATCTGAATATCGCATGTCGGATTGCAGGGCGTTTTCTGGAAGTGAAATCTCTTTGCAGCTATCATCATCCTTGAAAAATCCAATATCACAATCCCAACCGCCTCCGTAGTCACGCGCGTTTGAATTATCAGGGATTGCCAATCCATCGATCAGATCTTCAGGGACTGTAGATTCATCAGCCATTGATGCGATTGGATAGCCAATTACCAGGAGAAGATAAGAGGACGCAAAAAGATGCCTCGAAAAGTGTATCTTGATCAAATTCTCATCCTCTGCTGCTCGGCATAATTGCAAGTCTCCTATTGATCTATCGAGGAGTGATCTGCCGCCGCGTCGGTTCGCTTGATTGCGTATTTTGCGGTTTGAAATTGACATGCGTCGCTTGCCTAATGGTCAGAGTTTCAGCTCTTCAAGACAGGCTTCGGCAATATCGCGATCCGGGTCTTCAGTTCCAGGCACCGTCGCCCAACCTGTTTCCATCAGGGCGCCGCGCCGCTGGTAGGTCGATGCGGCACGGATCGTTGCCAGTTTGGCCACACGCTCCGTGTCGGTTCGGGCTATGTCAAGGCAGACTGGAACCATCGCCGTAACCAGCTTGTCATGCGCCATGGTCGAGGCCATCTTTTCTGCGGTTCCGCCAGTTACCCAACCACCCCAAGTGAAGCCAATCACGCCAAAACTGATTGCTCCGACAATGGCACCATAGATGCCGGGCTTGAGCCATTCGGGAGTATTCATTTCAAGTCCTCCTGCGGAGAGAGCGCCGCTTCGCTGTTTCTAAGTATCTAGATTGCGATCACGGTCGAGCACACGATTAATACGGCCCGCGCAGATCAAA
>JAHEHW010000423.1 GCA_024639745.1 Salaquimonas sp.
ACAGTTGGCAGCGTGACAATGGCATGATGTGAACATGGCGGTCTGGACCGCAGGAACCGGAAAACCCGCGGCGTTGTCTTGCGCAATCGCAGCGCGTTAACGTGATAGGGAACGGTTCAAGCGGAAAACATCAGGGCCAGCGGTCATAAGCACCGCACGTAAAGGCCGGAGACATGACTGCTCCTGACCGAGACGCCAAGCTTCAAAAAAGTTCTTGCAATGCAGGAACCATCCACACAGGACATGTCGGAAGTATCGAGTTGACGTCCGCTACGGGCAATGAACGGATATCATCAGCTGGCACGGCTGCCCGGCAACGCCTAGCGGGACAGGGTGATCGAGCGGCGGAAAAGGATTAGGCTCAACCCGAAAAACGCGACACCCAAACCGGCCATAGCAAGAAACTCATCGCGGACCGCCTCAAACCCGGCGCCGCGAAAAACAATGGCCTGCGAGAACGCCATGTAGTGGCGTGAGGGCAAGAGCTGCGTAATGGGCTGCAACCATGCCGGCTGGCTTTCGATCGGAGTCATGCCGCCGGAGAGCATCATCATGGGCATGATCGTCAGCAGCATCAAAAGCGCGAACTGAGCCATTGTGCGCGCGACCGTGCCGAGGAAGATTCCGACGGCTGCGGCCGAGAAGAGATAAACGAACGTGCCTAGGAACAACAGCGCGCGCGACCCGGCGATCGGCACGCCGATGGCATATTCCACCACGACCCCCATTGAAATTGCGAACGCTGCCATAATGACAAGGCCGCTCGCCAGCACCTTGGACGTCGCAATCTCGAAGGACGTCAATGGCATGACGAGAAGATGCTCGATCGTGCCATGTTCGCGTTCGCGCAAGAGCGCCGCTCCGGTCAGGGCGATCGTCAGGATGGAAATTTGATCGAGCAAGGCAACGACAGATTCAAACCAGGCCTGGACACCGTTCGGGTTGAACGCGCGGCGTGTGATCAGATCGACAGCCGACACGCTGATGGGATCGGAGCGCTGCGCGAAAATAGCCACCTGCTGCGTCAGCATTTCCTGAATATAGGAACTGCCGGTCGCCGCCTGGATGACCGCTGTCGCATCGACGTTGAGCTGAATCTCGGGTTGCAGCCCGCGACGGATATCGGATTCGAAGTTCGGCGGAATGGCGACGACGAAGGTATAACGGCTCTGATCGATCGCCCGATCCAACTCGTAGGGTTCGATCGCGACAGGCGTCTGGAAATAAGGTGGCGTTAACGCGTCCATCAGAGAGCGCGACAGCGCGGAATGATCCTCGTCGACGAAGGCGACGGAGGCGTTGTTGACGCTCTCGGCATGGCCTGTGGCACGCGTCAAGAGACCCGGCCCGAACGCCCAGATGATGAGAGCGATCATCACCGTGTCGCGTAACAGGCTGCGAACCTCCTTCGTTCCAAGCCAGAAGATTTTGGACAGCGCTCCCATCGTATCAGCGCTCCTGTTTTGGCAGGAAGAAGACTGCGACTGCGACCAACACCGGAACGAAGGCCATGAGCGCCAGGATATCGGGGGCCAGATCGGCAAAACCCAGACCTTTCGTGAAGGCCCCGACGCTCATGTGCATGTAATAGGTTGTCGGCCACAGCATTCCCATGACCTTCGCCCCGCCTTCCAGGGATGAAACCGGCTGCAAGAACCCGGAAAACAGGAAGGTCGGCATCATCGAAAGGATTGCGGTGGCAAACACGGCTGCCACCTGGCTCGACGTGAAGGTCGCAATAAGCAGCCCGTACCCGGTCGTCGCAGCAGCGTAGACGAGCGCGCCGAGCGCCAGCGCGAAGAAACTTCCCTTGAGCGGAACCCCGAAGATATTGATCACGACAAACGTCATGATGAGAAAGTTCGCCAAGGTGATCGCGATATAGGGCAGCTGTTTGCCGACCAGGAATTCGGCGCGGCGGCTTGGTGTGACGTAAAGATTGACGATGGTCCCGATTTCCTTTTCCCGCACGACACTGACCGCCATGAGAATGGCCGGAAACAGGATCAAAAGCATCGCGGGAACCGACGGGCCGATGGCGTAAATGCTTTCGAAGCTCGGGTTGTAGAGATAGCGCGTCTCGAATTTGGCCGGTTGGCGGGCCTGCGTCCGCTGACCCGTCGTGTCGGCCAGCTGCCCCAGGAAACTCTGGTGTGCGCCTTCAACGTACCCGCTCATCGTCGACGCCCGCATGGTGTTGGAGCCGTCAATCCAGGCGGAAACTTCGGGTGGGCTGCCGCGCGTCAGGTCGCGACCGAAACCTGAAGGTATCTCTATGGCGATCGAGATGTCGTTTGATGCCATACGCGCCTCCAGCTCGTTCTTGCTGGTGAGACGCGGCCTTTCACGAAAGTATCGCGAGCCGCTGAATTCGGAGATGTAAGCGCGGCTTTGCGGGCTGCGGTCC
>JAHEHW010000424.1 GCA_024639745.1 Salaquimonas sp.
GTTGCATACCGACGCTTCCCAGGCGGGCTCGCAAGCGATTGTGAGCCCGTTAGACGGGAGCGCGCGGCCGGCTTCCAGATAGCTGGGAATAGTAATTTCAAGGCGGTCACAAAGCGGACACGTCGACTGGTCTAAAGCGCTGCTAGTCGTTTCAACTTGGCAAGAGCCGCGCCACTGTTTTCACCGAAAGCGATCGTGCCCCGGAAATTGCCTTCGGAATCGACCAGAAATACTGACGCAGTATGGTCCATCGTATAACCGCCCCCATCAAGGAGAACCTTTTTGTGATAGACATGCCACGCTTCGGCAAGGTCAGCGATCTTGTCCGGATTCCCGGTTATGCCGGTAACTCGATCCGAGAAATTTTCGACATAGGCTTTCATGATCGCAGGTGTATCCCGTTCAGGGTCGATCGTAATGAAAAACGGCTGGATCGTCTCGCCTTCCGCGCCCAGCTCTCCAAGCCAGGTGGCAATTTCAAGCAGTGTCGTGGGGCAAACATCTGGACAATGGGTAAAGCCGAAAAAGACCATTGCCGGCCTGCCGGCCATCGCTTTTTCGGTGATCGGTTCACCATCCTGATCGATCAACTCGAATGGAGCGCCAATCCTGGATTTCGCCTGTAACCGCTGCGCTTTTCCGTCTTCGCCTCTCTGAACGGCGAAAAGCACGGCAACTGCCACAAGAACGATACCGGCAGTGGCCCATATGGCGGTTCGCATGGCTCTTAAATTCATGGTTCTAGTCTCTTCTTTAACCAGCCGCCGGCGAATGACCGGCGGTAAATTCGACTGCGACTTCCGCGGCCTTCTCGAAAACGAAACGGATAATTCGCTTCTGGCCTGATAGAACAGGTTCTTTAATCTGCATCAACATGATGTGGTAGCCGCCAGGCTCCAATTCTACCGAGTTTTCCGCGGGAATTCCGATCCCATCTGTCACCAGGCGCATTTTCATGACCTCCCCATCCATCGACATGCTGTGAACCTCGACCTTCTCAGCAAAATCGGCTTCAACCCTCATCAGTCGGTCGCCGATTTTCCCATCATTCCCGATCACGAGATAAGCCGCCGATATCGATATTCCGGTTGGTGCCGGTCTCATCCATGCGGATGTTGTTGATATGCCGTTGGCGGCAATCGCGATCATGGAGGAAAGCGCCACGCTACCCATTAGCAGGGCGCCCATTAGTGGTAGAAAGCCGCTTGCGCGGCGGAGTGAGACACGCATTCGAAATTTCCAAAATGTCCCGTTGTCAAAACCGGTTGGCGGTGAGGTGAGATGAAAACGGATGGAATGCAATGAGACGGTTTGTCATTGCGGACCTATCTTGGCGCGAGATCTGTAGCCGGCAATAAAAAACCGGTCTGACTTGGGCCAGGCCGGCTGTCCATCGTTATCCGGATGACCTCAGGCGCGGCGTCCGCGCATGAGATTGGCGATGATCGTTACGGCAAACAGCACCAAGAACACGTAGAAGATGATTTTGACGATGCTCGCGGAGGCAGCTGCGATGCCGCCAAAACCTAGCGCGCCGGCGATGATGGCGATGACCAGAAATGAAAGTGCCCAACCAAGCATGATCTTAACCTTTCGTTATTTAACCTTGTTCGGATAACGATCTCTCCCGACAAACGTTCCAGACTTATTTTCTCGTGAATCTTGGAACATCAGCGCCCCATTCCCATTATGGTCCCACAAATCGAACGTTTTTTCAGATGTTGGAGCATTTCTGATGAAAGGGTTATCACTAGTATTCTGGCCGCTTGGGATGCCCCCATTGAGTGGTCCGATTTGATTGTTAGTGCATGACTGGCCTTTGGTCCATCTTGATGATGCTTTGCGGCGCGGGCGGCCGGTATCCAAGGGCACTGTGTGGCCGAACGGTGTTGTAGTGTTTTCTCCAGTTTTCGATGATTATCCTTGCTTCCTTGATTGAGTAAAACAGCTCTCCATTTAGCAGCTCGTCCCGGAAGCGGGCATTGAAGCTCTCGCAATATCCGTTCTCCCAGGGTGATCCTGGCTCGATGAATGCAGTCTTGGAACCAACCGCGGCGATCCAGTCCCTGACCTTCTGAGCCACGAACTCCGGTCCATTGTCTGAGCGTATGTATCCTGGCGGGCCGCGCATGCTGAACAGGTCTGTCAGTGCATCGAGCACATCGGTCGAATTGAGCTTTCTCTCTATGCGGATCATCAGTGCCTCTCGGGTGAACTCATCGATGATATTGAGGATGCGATAGGCTCGGCCGTCAGCGGTCCGGTCCTGGACGAAGTCATAGGACCAGACATGGTTCGGGCGCTCCGGTTGAAGCCGGATGCATGAGCCATCATTCAGCCAGAGCCGTCCTTTTTTCTTTTGCTTCGGTGGGACCTTCAGCCCTTCACGTTTCCAGATACGCTC
>JAHEHW010000425.1 GCA_024639745.1 Salaquimonas sp.
CCGTGAAGACACACGGCGTTCTGGTTGACGATACCGATCCAGGGCGTGACGATTTTAAAGCAGAAGGGGTGGCTACGGATCAGCAGGCTTCGGCGAGGCCGCACGCTGACAGAGTGCTCGTCTCGCTCCTGGACACATCGCCACAGCGCAGGCAGCGTATTCTCGGCGAATTGGATGCCAAGGGAAAAATCACTCGATACGGTTAGCCCACCAGTTGGTTTCGACCAGCGATTACGGGTTTTCAGGCCGCGGCTTCTTCACCGCGTTCTGATAGTTCGGGCAGCCCCTTTTTCACCCGCATCAAATTGATGAACCGGCGGAAAAGGTAGTGACTGTCCTGCGGACCCGGAGAGGCTTCAGGGTGATGTTGCACCGAAAAGATCGGTTTGCCTTTTAAGGCTAGGCCGCAATTCGACTGGTCGAAGAGTGAGCGATGGGTTTCCTCGACGTTTTCGGGCAGGCTGTCACGGTCGACCGCAAAGCCGTGGTTCATGGAAACGATCTCCACTTTGCCGGTGGTGTAGTCCATTACGGGGTGGTTAGCACCGTGGTGGCCCTGATGCATTTTCACGGTTTTGGCGCCGAGGGCCAGAGCAAGCATCTGATGACCCAGGCAAATCCCAAAGATCGGAATACCAGTCTCGATCAGCGCTTGGATGGTGCCAACCGCGTATTCGCCTGTCGCTGCCGGGTCGCCTGGTCCGTTCGACAGGAATATGCCGTCCGGATTGTGACTTAGTACTTCTTCTGCCGTCGCCGTTGCGGGCAGAACGGTAAGCCGGCATCCCTGGCTCGCCAGCAGACGCAGAATGTTCCGCTTGATGCCATAGTCCAAAACCACGACGTTGAACTGAGCGCCGTCGGCATCGGTGTAACCACCATCCCAAACCCATGCTTTCTGGTTCCAGTCGCCCTCCGCCGGGTTGGTCACCTTTTTGGCAAGGTCCATTCCTTCAAGCCCCTGCCATGATGCGGCTCTTCGCTTCAGATCCTCAAGATCGAAATTCCCTGAAGGATCATGCGCGATAATTGCGTTTGCCAGCCCTTTTTCGCGGATCAGCGCGGTCAGCGCACGCGTGTCGATACCGGTCATCGCGATGATGTTCCGGCGCTTGAGCCAGTGGTCCAGATGTTCATGCGAGCGATAATTGGACGGATCTGTGATCGGAGCCTTGAAAATCGCGCCGACAACGGAGGATTCGGCATCCTCGTAATATGTTTCCAGGTCTTCCTCATTGACACCGACGTTTCCGATGTGGGGAAAGGTAAAGGTCACGATTTGGCCGGTATAGGAAGGGTCGGTCAGAATTTCCTGATAGCCGGTGATCGCGGTATTGAAGCAGACCTCCGCTTCGGCTGAACCGGTGGCGCCCGCGCCCTGGCCCTCTATGACGGTTCCATCCGCCAAAACGAGCACAGCCGTGGGTTTTGTCACAGACCATGATGGGGTTTGCGTATTTCTGCCTGCGTCGGCCTGATTCCCGGCTGCCATCGCCATGCCTCACATCGTTACTGGACGTTTCTCGCGGCCCCGATATATGACTCCAGAGCCCTGCGGAGAAGGGAATAGTGACCAGCATGGTTGCGGTCAACTGTTCTTTCCACAGGGCAGCATATACCAACAGGCGTTTCCATCATGCGCCAATTGCTGTAGGCATGGCGGCCCGACTCATAGGCAAACAGGTGCTTCAGAATGCTTCGCGACAAGATCATGGATGCGGTTAAAGAGGCGCAAAAAGGCAAGAACCGCAAGCGTATATCGACGCTTCGCCTGATCAACGCGGCCATCATCGATCGGGACATCGCATTGCGCGGTAAAGGCAAGGACCGTGCGGACGATGACGAGGTGATGGATATTCTTGGCAAAATGATCAAGCAGCGGGAAGAGAGTTCGCGTCTGTATGACGAGGGTGGGCGCCCGGAACTGGCAGCAGAAGAGCGCCAGGAGATTGAAGTCATACGAGAGTTTCTGCCCCATCAGCTCGATGAAGCTGAGCTAGCGGAGGCTGTTGATGCGGTTGTCGCAGAAACGGAAGCGCAATCGCTGCGTGATATGGGCAGAGTCATGGGCCTGCTGAAGGAGCGCTATCGCGGTCAAATCGATCTTGGAAAGGCCGGCGCGCTGATCAAAAGCAAGCTCGGTTCCTGAGCGCTTGCGCCAAAAGGAATAGTTTCCGCGCAAACTCTATCCTGGATACAAACGAGGCCTCCTCTTTCCGCAAAGGTGGTTCTCACGCCGATCGATCTTACGAAGCTCTCGATCGCTGCGTAGTGCCGATAAAATGCGTCGAAACAAAAAAAGTGCTGTCCAACTCACCCACAAAGGTTGGACAGCTCATTGCGAAACTGAATTTATCGAACCCAAATCGAGACTTCAGTTTGTTCGCCTGTTCTCGAAATGGCC
>JAHEHW010000071.1 GCA_024639745.1 Salaquimonas sp.
ATGAAGGCTCTTTTCTACATTATTGGTGACCTGGTGATGTTCATCGTCGCGATCATCGCGCTCTACTGGTCGATCGAGACGGTTCTTGTTTCGGCAAAATTCGGTTCGGTCAGCCACGGGTTACGCATCTCGATGGTGTGGTTCCTTCTGGCCGTACCGGTGGGGTTTGGCCTCATGATCATACGACTAATCCAATCTGGCCTGCGCGACTTGCGTTCCCTTCGTGACGGTGAAGCCGTCTACGAAGGCGAGAAAATGTTTGATTGAGGAGAACTGCAGTGCTTTGGAATCAACTCAATCAAACTGTTGAACTCGGCTGGGACTTCTATCTACCCGTCATTCTTTTCGTTGCGCTGATCGCCTCGGCGGTTCCTGTTTGGGCCGCAATCGGCGCTGCAGCAATCACCATGCTGGTAATGTCCGGTGACATGCCGCTGAGTGCCGTCGGTGAAAGCCTCTTTACCGGTATTGACGCTTTTGCGCTTACCGCAGTTCCGCTTTTCATCCTGACAGGGGACGTGCTCGTTCGCACCGGCCTGTCACGCAAATTCCTGGATGTGGCAGAAGCGCTCACGCAATTTGCAAAAGGCGGGTTCGGTTCGGCAACCGTCCTGGTTTGCGGCATGTTTGCCGCGATCTCGGGTTCCGATGCCGCAGGTGCCGCTGCCGTGGGACGCATGACTATCGCGCGTTTGGTGGAGAGTGGTTATCCGCGTCCCTACGCTTGTGCGCTTGTCGCGGCGGGTGCTTGTACCGGAATTCTGATCCCGCCATCAATTGCCTATATCATTATCGGCCTGGTGCTCGGTATTTCCGCCTCGACGCTTTTCCTAGCGGCGCTTATCCCGGGTCTTTGCATTCTGATTTCGATCCTGATCACCAATATCGTGGTCAACCGCATCTATGGCTATGAAGGCGGTGGTAATGTCTCGATGCCCGAGTATTTCGGAAATCTCGGCTCCGCGCTGAAATCCGGCTGGTATGCCTTCATCGTACCGGGGATCATTTTCTACGGTATTTTCTCCGGTCGTCTTACGCCGACCGAGGCAGGCGCCACAGCGGTGGTCGTCACCATTATAATGGGCCTGGGAATGGGAACGCTCAAGCTTTCCGATTTTCCCTCGATGCTAATCAGTTCAGCCAAGGTCAATGGCGTTATCCTGCCAATTATCGCGTTTTCAGCTCCGCTGGCTGAAGCGCTTGCCATCATGGGCGTACCGCAAGGCTTCGTTACTTCGGTTACTTCCCTGACCGACGACCCCTACATGCTGATCCTGTTGATGATCTTCATTCTGATCGCTGCGGGCTGCGTTATGGAAACGACGCCCAATATCGTGATCCTGGCGCCGATCCTGAAACCGCTCGCCGACAATATCGGCATGAACGAGATCCAGTTCTGCATCATGATGATCACGGCTCTCGGCGTCGGGTTTATTACGCCGCCCCTCGGTCTGAACCTCTTCGTGGTCTCGGGCATAACGGGCGAGTCGATACTGAAAATCGCAGCGAGAGCGATCCCGTTTGTGTTT
Organism: Salaquimonas sp.; assembly: GCA_024639745.1. Classification (GTDB taxonomy): domain Bacteria; phylum Pseudomonadota; class Alphaproteobacteria; order Rhizobiales; family Rhizobiaceae; genus Salaquimonas. Next base: position 1,530 of record JAHEHW010000071.1, read on the forward strand.
TTCATGCTGATCGTGACACTGATGATCGCCTATATCCCGGCGATTTCCACCACTTTTCTTCCGGAAATCTACCAGTAGGAATTTGAACTATGGCCAGAAAATACATCAAGAAGGCTGAACGTACCTCGACATCGGATACCGCCGATGTGCGCGAGACGGTGCAGAACATTCTCGACGATATCGAGAAACGTCGTGATGAAGCCGCGCTAGAATATTCGGCAAAATTCGACCGCTATGACGGGAATATCAAGCTGACCCGCGACGAGATCGAAGCGGCCAAGGCTTTGGTGCCCGATAAGCTCAAAGAGGATATCCAGTTTGCCCATGCTAATGTGAAACGTTTTGCAGAGGCGCAAAAGGCCACACTAAAGGATATCGAGGTCGAAATCATACCGGGCCTGATCGCCGGACAGAAGAGCATCCCGGTGCAGGGAGCCGGCTGCTATATTCCCGGCGGACGTTACAGCCATATCGCTTCCGCGATCATGACAGTGACAACCGCGAAAGTTGCAGGCTGCGGGCACATTGTTGCCTGTTCGCCGCCAAGGCCGGGTGTTGGTATTGCGCCTGCGATCGTTTATGCGGCTGATCTTTGCGGTGCGGATACGATACTCGCGATGGGCGGTGTGCAAGGCGTTGCGGCCATGGCATTCGGCCTGTTCGGGTTGCCCGAAGCCAATATTCTCGTCGGCCCCGGCAACCAGTTTGTCGCCGAAGCGAAACGGATCCTGTTCGGACGTGTCGGTATCGACATGTTTGCCGGTCCCACAGACAGTCTGATCCTAGCCGATAGCCAGGCGGATGCGGATATCGTCGCCGCTGATCTCGTTGGTCAGGCCGAGCATGGCTATAACTCACCGGTCTGGCTCGTTACCAATGATGAAGCGCTGGGTCGAACCGTCATGGAAAAGGTCGAGCATCTGATCGCGGACCTGCCGGAGTTGAACGGCAAAAACGCCGCAGCAGCCTGGCAGGATTATGCAGAAGTCATCGTGTGCGATGATCGCGAGGAAATGGCTGCAACCGCCGATGAATATGCTCCGGAACATCTTACGGTTCAGGCGGAAGACCTAGATTGGTGGCTTAAGCGGTTGAAGTGCTACGGGTCGCTTTTCCTTGGGGAGGAGACGACAGTTGCCTTTGGTGACAAGGCCTCCGGCCCAAACCATGTTTTGCCGACTTCCGGTGCTGCCAATTACACCGGTGGGCTTTCGGTCCACAAATACATGAAGATCGTTACCTGGCAGCGTTCCACGCCCGAGGGCATGAAACCGGTAGCGGAGGCAACGGCGCGTATATCTAGGCTTGAGGGAATGGAGGGCCATGCGAGGACCGCCGATATTCGCTTGAGGAAATATTTTCCGGATGAGCAGTTCGATCTGCAGGCGGAAGGCTGAGGGGTTTTGAAGTGGCGCTTTCGCCTCCAGGAAAATTGTTTGACCTTACGGGGCGTGTTGCCTGCGTTACTGGTGCAAGTTCGGGACTTGGCCGCCGTGCCGCGGATGTCCTGCTTGCAGCCGGTGCATGTGTTGTTGGCGTGGCGCGCCGAGCCGATATTCTCTCGGAATGGGCCGCCGCCGATCCGGAACGTGCAGGGTATGTCGAAGGGGATTTGGCAGCCCCAAATGCCATCTACGCGATAGCCGGTTCGGTCTCCAAGATTTTTGGCGCGCCGGATATTCTTGTGAATGCAGCAGGTATCAACACGCGGGAAGCGGCAGACGAAGTCACTTCTGAAGGATGGAACCAGACCATCAACCTGAATCTTGCGGCTCCGTTTTTCCTGGCGCAGAAACTCGTGCCGGCAATGCGTGAAAAAGGTTGGGGAAGGGTCCTAAATTTCGCTTCACTGCAAAGCTATCGCGCTTTCACGGGTGGTCTTTCCTATGGCACGACCAAAGGAGGCGTTGTCCAGATGACCCGAGCAATGGCCGAGGCATGGTCGAGGGACGGGATTACGGCAAACGCGGTCGGCCCCGGATTTTTTCGAACGGAACTAACGGCAGCGGTTTTCTCGGACCCGGAGCGCGCCGAGCGCAATGCCCGTCAGACCTGCATTGGTCGGAATGGCGAACCCGAGGATATCGACGGTGCGGTTCTCTTTCTTTGCTCGGATGCTTCGAGCTATATTACCGGGCAGACCCTTATGGTTGATGGCGGGTTCACGGCAAAATGAAATCACTCGTCTACACCGGCAAGAGACGTCTTGAATATATTGATATGCCCGACCCAATCGCGGCAGATGGCGAAGCATTGATCAGGGTCGCAAGCGTCGGTATTTGCGGCTCTGACATGCACGCCTATCTGGGGCATGACGAGCGCCGGCCGGCCCCACTGATTCTGGGCCATGAGGCTGCCGGTACCGTGGTAAGTGGGCTCGATGCAGGTCGTCGTGTGATCATCAATCCGCTGGTAACATGCATGATCTGCCCAGCGTGCCGCACCGGTCGCGAGAACCTCTGTCCTGAACGTCAGATCATATCAATGCCGCCGCGCGAGGGGGCCTTTGCCGATCTGGTGACGATGCCCGAACGTAATCTCGTTACGATACCGGATCATGTAAGTTTCGATCACGCAGCGCTCGCAGAGCCCATCGCTTGCGGCTGGCATGCCGTCAAACTTGCCGGACCGGTGCTCAAAAGGCCGTTGCCGGAAGCAAATATCGTTGTTCTCGGCGGCGGAGCAATCGGTGTCGGTGCTGCTTTGTCGGCCAAATGCATGGGGGCGTCCTCCATCACCGTTATCGAGGCGAACGATTTGCGGCGAAATTATATCAATGACCGGGTCGGGATGTTTGCTGTGCCGCCCGCTGAAATGCCCGATGACCGGTCGATTGACCTCGTCATCGACGCCGTCGGCATCGAGGCTACCAGGCAAACTGCCTCCCGATGTGTCATGCCCGGTGGGGTCATTGTGCATATCGGACTCGGCCAGGCCGAAGGCGGCCTCGATATTCGCCGCATGACGCTTCAGGAAATTACTTTTGTCGGAACCTATACTTATACAATGAAGGACTTCCGCGAGACTGCTGAAGCAATCTTTGCAGGTGCTTTGGGTCCTCTGGACTGGCCCGAACAGAGATCCCTTGAAGACGGGGCCAACGCATTTGCCAATCTTGTGGGCGGTAAGGTTGCTTCCCCAAAGATTCTATTGAAACCCAGCCAATTCTGAAAGGAAACAAAATGGCGGAAATACCCCATCTGCTGGTTCACGAACATGACGACAATGTTGGCGTTGTGGTCGTCGAAGGTCTTAAAGCTGGAACCGATATGCTGTGCTGCATCACAAGTGACAATTCGACGTTCCGCATGACTTGCAACGATGATGTGCCGATTGGCCACAAGGTCGCGTTGAAGGATTTCAAAACTGGTGACACGGCGATCAAGTATGGCGAGGACATTGGTAAGGTCGTCGCCGATATCAAGCAAGGCGGACATGTCCATACACACAATGTGAAAACTAAACGCTGGTAAGAACAGGATAAAGAAATGACTTCCAAGTATTCAAATATGACCGTCAAGGCCTATCGGCGAGAGAATGGCCGTGTCGGCGTACGCAATCATGTCGTCATCCTGCCGGTCGATGATATTTCCAACGCAGCATGTGAAGCAGTGGCCAACAACGTAAAAGGGACATTGGCAATTCCGCATGCATACGGGCGCCTTCAGTTCGGTGAAGATCTTGAAGTTCACTTCCGCACGATGATTGGGACGGGCTCCAACCCGAATGTCGCCGCGGTAGTGGTGATTGGAATTGAGCCAGGCTGGACAAAGCGGATCGCCGATGGGATACGCAAGACCGGTAAACCAGTAGCGGAATTTTCCATCGAACAAAAAGGTGATTTCGAAACCATTCGAGCTGCGAGCTGGGCCGCCAAGGGCTTTGTCCACGATGCGAGCGAGATGCAACGCGAAGAATGTTCGATTTCAGAACTTTGGGTTTCGACCAAGTGCGGCGAAAGTGACACGACAACTGGACTTGGCTCTTGCCCCACCGTCGGAAATATGTATGACAAGCTCTTGCCGGAAGGTATTACGGGCTTCTTCGGGGAGACTTCGGAAATTACCGGAGCCGAGCATATTTGCCAAAAACGCGCAATCAACGAAGAGGTTGGTGAACGTTGGCACAAAATGTGGAAAGCCTATCAGGACGAAGTTATCTTTGCGCATCAGACAGACGATCTATCGGATAGTCAGCCTACCAAGGGAAATATTGAAGGTGGCCTTACGACCATTGAGGAAAAGGCGCTCGGTAACCTCGAGAAGATCGGCCGGACGTCACAATTTATCGATATTCTTGATCCCGCTGAGGCTCCGCAATCAGGCAATGGGCTGTATTTCATGGACAGTTCCTCGGCAGCGGCGGAATGTGTCACCCTTATGGCTGCCGGCGGTGCTGTAATCCACACGTTCCCAACTGGACAGGGTAATGTGGTCGGCAATCCTATCGTGCCTGTGATCAAGATTACCGCCAACCCACGGACTGTTCGGACCATGAGTGAGCATGTCGATGTTGACGTGTCGGGGATCCTGCGTCGTGAGCAGACCATCGATGAAGCTGGCGATGCGTTGATCGACATGATCTGCCGTACGGCTAACGGACGGTTCACCGCTGCGGAGGCACTTGGTCACAGAGAGTTCTCCATGACCAAGCTCTACCGAAGCGCCTGACACCTGAAGACACGCAAACGGCAGCGGGATGTGTGGTCATCGCTGCCGTTCCATAAGGAGAAGAGCATTGAATGGCGGCAGGCGTCTATCGCTTGAGGAAGCTCGTGCCCTTGTATGCCAGATTATGGCCGGGCAGGGACTTACGGATTCGGTCGGTGCGTCACTTGCAAATGCCCTGATCGCAGCCGAATCCGAAGGGCAGCCAGGACACGGCCTTTCAAGGATTCCAGCCTATCTCGGCCAATTGAAGGTTGGTAAAGTCAACCCAGAAGCCAAGCCAACTGTACGACAACCGATGCCGGCAGCGCAGTTTATCGACGCAGACGGCGGGTTCGCGTTTCCGGCACTCGATCTTGCTTTTGAGAGCGGAAGTGAGCTGGCGCGGAAAACTGGTATTGCCGCGATCAGCGTGCATCATTCGCATCATTGCGGATCGCTCGGTTATCAGGTCGAGCGATTTGCGAGCAGAGGTCTTCTCGCGATCATGGTGGCCAATGCGCCCAAGGCGATGGCGCCATGGGGCGGTAAACAGCCGATATTTGGAACCAATCCGATAGCCTTCGCCACACCTGTAGAAGGACGCTCACCGATCGTGATCGATCTATCGCTTTCACGTGTGGCCCGGGGCAAGGTGATGCTCGCTGCGCGGGAGGGGAGGGAGATACCCGACAATTGGGCGCTCGACGTGGACGGAAATCCGACCACCGACCCGCAGGCTGCGCTTGCCGGTACCATGGCACCTATCGGCGATGCCAAAGGTACGGCGCTTGCGATGATGGTGGAGGTGCTGGCTGCAGCGCTTACCGGATCGACCCTCAGCTGCAAGTCGAGTTCATTTTTTGACGACAAGGGGCCTCGGCCTCACGTCGGCCAGTTCCTTATCGTGATTGATCCGCGTTCAGGAGCCGATAGTTTTGCTGTCTCCGTTCGCGAGTTAGCCGAGACAATCCTTACCGAACCGGGCGTACGGCTTCCCGGTATGCGCAGGCATTTGGCAATCCTCGACGCCGAGAAAAACGGTATCAATGTGAGCGAAAAACTTCTTGAAGAACTGATGCAATATCCCGGGGCATCGGAGTGATTTGACCGTATGGTGGAAAATCGCTCGTATGATCCATTTGAACAAAAAGGCAAGAAACCATGTACAAAAAAATTATCGTAGGCCTTTCGCTGGAACACGGTATCGCCGAAAAAGCGCTTAAGGCGGCCTCTGTTCTTGCTGATGAAGGTGCGGAAATTCATGCGATTCATGTTACCGAACCAATACAGGGATCTGTGAGGAGCTACGTATCAGAGGAAGATGTTGCCAAGGCGGTCGAGGCAACTGGAAGCGATTTGAAAAAGCGTGTCGCTGCCTATCCGGGCGTTCAGACAGAAGTGCTTGAGGGTAACCCTGGTCGGGTACTAACAGAATACGCCAAGAAAGTTGGTGGAGACTGCATCGTCGTGGCTTCCCACAAACCGGGACTTCGGGATTTTCTGCTCGGTTCGACGGCTGCCCGTGTCGTGCGTCACGCAGAGTGCACAGTCCACGTTCTGCGCTAAAGGGGGC
>JAHEHW010000426.1 GCA_024639745.1 Salaquimonas sp.
TCGGCGGCGGGGAGAATTACGGTTATCGGTTTCCGAATGACATCAAGACATTCGTCCGCAAACCGATGCTGGAAATCTTTCCGGACTTGGCAAATCTCAAGATCGATTATGGCTGGGGCGGCACGCTCGCTATTACAGCCAAACGGGTACCGCTTTTCAGACGACTGGCCGGTAATGTGCTCGCCTGCAGCGGCTATTCCGGCCATGGGGTCGCGATGGCAACCCTGGCGGGTCAAATCGCTGCAGAGGCGATCAAGGGCCAGACGGCACAATTCGATATCATGGCAAAACTTGAAACGCCGGTCTTCCCCGGCGGCACGCTCTTGCGCTACCCTTTGCTCATCCTTGCCATGACCTGGTTTTCGCTAAGAGATCGGCTTTAAGCCCCCGGGGAACGGCAAGGTCGCGGGAGAGCGGTAAACAAACCGTTGGAACAGCAAAGCGTGTCGAATGCCATTACTGCCCATTGCAGCCATTCTGCTCGGATCAAGCTTCCTGATGATCGCCGGCGGCGTTCATGGTCTGATATTGCCATTGAGAGGTGGCCTGGAAGGCTTTCCGGCCATAACGCTTGGCCTGCTCGGAACCGGCTGGTCGATCGGGTATATTGCGGGATGCCTATATGTTCCGCGGCTCGTGCAACGTGTCGGGCATGTGCGAACCTTCTCCGTCATGGCAGCAGTCGCTGTCGTTTCGATCCTGATTCAGCTCTCGTTGATAACGCCTGCCGTATGGATCCTCGTGCGAGGTTTTTCCGGCTTCGCCTTTGCGGGTGCGGCGATGATCGTCGAAAGCTGGCTGAACGAAAAGTCGGAGAGCACTCACCGCGGACGGGTCTTCGCCATCTACACCATGGTCAACCTTGCTTCCGTCACCATCGGTCAAATGGCAATTACGCTTGGCGATCCGGGCGGGTTCATCCTCTTCATCATACCGGCGATATTTTATGCACTTGCGCTCATTCCAACTGCCGTCAGCAGCGCATCAGCTCCGAAACCGCTGGTCGAAGCCGGGCTGGATCTGAGGGGTTTATGGCGAAATTCACCCATTGCAGTGGTTGCTGCCTTTCTGATCGGTATGTCGAATTCGTCCTTCGGCACGCTCGGTGTCGTCTTCGGCGGCATCATCTCGCTCGACGTGACTGTGATCGCGCTGATGATGAGTGTTTCCATTCTGGCCGGTGCGCTGTTTCAGATCCCGGTCGGCTATTTCTCGGACAAGATGGATCGCCGCATCGTACTGATAGCGATCATGGCAATCGCGGCTTCCGTGGACCTGTTCCTAATACTCACCCTGCCGACAGACCCCTATCTGATCTTGGCAACCATTGCGATCTTCGGCGCTGCCATCTACTCCGCCTATCCGATCATCGTCGCCCATGCCTCGGACCATGCTAAGGCCGGCAATTTTCTCAAGATCAGCGGCGGCTTGCTGCTAATGTTCGGGATCGGCGGGGTGATCGGGCCGATTGCCGCCGGCCTGATGATGGAGATCATGCCGGCACGGGGATTGTTCATCACAACTCTGACTGCGCATTTGATCATTCTAGGCTATGCGATGTGGCGTATCCGTCGGAAAGAGGCCGTTGCAGAAGCCGACAAGACGGAGTTTGTCGGTATCGTTCCGGGTCGGCTGGCGACGCCGGAAACAGCCGCGCTCGACCCGCGCAATCCGGGAATGAACGATACGAGCATGGGCGACCCGGAAGAAAGGGCCGTGTCAGTGGATCAGGATTGAAGCGGACGTGCCAGCTGACTCGATTGACGATTGTAGATGTCTTCGTAACGAACCTCGCCACCCTCTCCAAGATAATCGGCGGTCTGAACCTCGATGACCACCAGTGGCTCTTCCGTTTCGTTTGAAAGCCGGTGGCGCATTCCCGCTTCGCTCCTCACAGTTTTCTCTGTCTGCAAGTGGCTGCGGCATTTGGCGATTTCTGCTGTTGCCATGTTTTAGACAACAGTCCAGGTTTCTTCTCGGTGAGCGGCCAAAAGCGCTGCCCAGCGCCGCTGCCAAGGATAAGGGGTATGATCACAATTTCCGCCTCCAGAGCCCTCCAGAATGCGCGGAGCGCTCCCCGCCAAGGCGGTCAACTTGCCAAGTGGTCCCTTGAAATTCCATCCCCTCAAATTGAAGGGTCCGCTGTCTCAGGACTCTATCGGGGGTTTGCCTCGCAGTTTCTTGACCTTTCCACGGACCGCCTTCCTCTTCAGCCGGCGTTCCTTCGAGGCTTTGGTTGGCCGGGTTTTCCTGCGCTTCGGATGCGAGGGTTTGCCTGCTTCGGTGATCAGTTCGGCGAGCCGTTCGCGCGCTGACTCGCGGTTGCGGGCTTGGGTTCTGTGCGCAGATGCTTCGATCAGGAGTTCGCCGCTATCCGTCACTAGATG
>JAHEHW010000072.1 GCA_024639745.1 Salaquimonas sp.
TTCGACTCAATATCACCTACCGCAAGGTGGAGGATCTCAAGCTCTATGCGGCGAACGCCTGCACCCATTCTGACAAGCAGATTCAACAGATCGCGGCGTCGATCCGGCAGTTCAATTTAGTGAACCCGAATCTGATCGATGGCAAAGATTGCATCGTCGCCGGTCATGGACGCGTCGCCGCAGCGCGCAAGCTCGAATAAGACGAGGTACCATGGTGGTATTTCTACAAGGCAAACACGGGTACGATTCTCGCTGACCTGCCGATGAAGACGGTCGATCTGGGCGGCGCGCAGTGGCATGCTTTCGGACCGGAACGCGCAATTGGGTTCGTTATCTATTCTGTCTGCGACGTGCCGGAGCCGGGTATAACCCAGCACAAATAGGGTAATCGTTTTTCCATGGGAGAGCCGGATGGAACGGTGACCGAACGACTGGAGCTGGTTTCGGGACTGTTGCATGAGGGCGGCATGAAAGCGCCGCGAAAATCACGCCTTCGGGACGAATTATGGATCAAGCTTTGGGCAATTGTTCGTTCAATCCCGTTTCAGCGCTCACCGGCGCGAGCCTCGATCTGATCGGGGCGTATGAAGCCTGCCGCGATGTCGTTCAGCGTATCATGCTTGAGTGCAAAACCGTTGGCGAGGCAATCGGAGCAGAGTTTGCGGTCGATGTCGAACGGCGGATCGATGGGGGCGGAGATCGTCGGATACAAGCCTTCGACCCGCTAGGATGTCGAGAAGGGCAGGTCGATGGAGCTCGATGCCCTTACCTCGACGGTGCTCGAATTGGCTCGTCGCCTTGGCATTCCTACGCCGACGCTGGATGCGGTCGCTGCGCTGGTGGGGATGCGGGGTAGCGGGCTTGGTCTGTACAATTTCGACGACCGGATCGAGAAACTGATTTTCCAATGGGAAGACGCGGATTCCTGAGGCTTTCGGCTGTTCAGATTGCGTCGTGATTAACGAATGACAAACCGCTTTTTTGCTTGACAGCGGTGGGCATCGCGATTGTGCTTTCACCTGTCGATCCGTCAATCATTACATCGGGTTCTGGTTCGGGTTTGGCACTGGTCGGGAGGCAACAGACTGACCGGTTCAAGCGGGATGGCTGGCCATGTCCGATCGCTACTCTTCCGGTTTCCATTACCCGCTCGAAAAAGCGGGCCCCAGTGCACGTTTCTCAATTGCATTGAAACAGGCGGGCGGTAATGTCTGTTGAGAAGGCCGAAGCCGAACAAGCGCCGGCTGCCAAAGCCGTCCGAACGGGTGGAAGGGCAGGGCGCTTGGCGCTCAGGTCAAGTCCGCTGGCGCGTGATCAGCGTCCCGTGTTCGAGGGCATGAGCGGCGGGCAATATCGACCGTTGACGCAGGAAGGCGAAGCCAGAATTCACAAAGCCGCATTGGAGGCGCTCGAGAAGATCGGTTTGTCCGGCGCTCCACCCTCAGGCGTTCACGTACTTCTTGAAGCCGGTGCCGTGCAAGATGATGACGGCAGGATCCGTTTTTCGCGAATGTTGGTCGAAGACATGCTTTCCGTTGCGGCGCGGGGGATTACGCTGTTCGGCAGGTCGCCCGACAACGACCTTCACCTTTCAGGTTCGCGAGTGCATTTCGGCACGGCGGGAGCGGCGGTTCATGTGGTCGAGCCGAAAACAAGAACCTATCGTGAGTCAACCGCTCGCGATCTTTACGAAGCTGCAGTTCTGGCCGATCAACTCGATAATATTCATTTCTTCCAGCGGGCGATGGTTTGCCGGGATGCGGCCGATCCGCTCGAGATGGATATCAATACGCTCTATGCGTGCTGCGCGGGAACGCGCAAACATGTGGGCACGAGTTTCTCCGAACCGGATAATGTCGAACCATGTATTGAGCTTTTACATTTTATCGCTGGCGGTGAAGAGAAATGGCGCGATAGGCCATTCGTTTCGAATTCGAACTGTTTCGTGGTTCCGCCAATGCGTTTTGCGACCGAAAGTTGCGAGACGATGGAGAAATGCATACGCGCAGGGATGCCCGTATTGCTTCTTTCCGCCGGTCAGGCGGGGGCTACGGCGCCAGCCTCTCTTGCCGGGGCCGTCGTTCAGGCGGTGGCGGAATGCCTTGCCGGCGTTGTCTATGTGAATGCCGTCAAACCGGGGCATCCCGCGATATTCGGGACTTGGCCGTTCGTTTCGGATCTTAGGACCGGCGCTATGTCGGGGGGATCCGGCGAACAGGCATTGCTTACGGCCGCTTGCGCGCAGATGCATCGTTTTTATGATTTGCCTGGTGGTGCCGCAGCAGGTATCGCGGATTCGAAATTGCCGGATATGCAGGCTGGCTGGGAGCAGGGCATTTCAAACGTTCTCGCCGGCCTGTCCGGACTCAATCTTGTTTATGAGTCGGTTGGAATGCACGCATCCCTTCTGGGTTTTTGTCCGGAATCAATGATCCTCGGCAATGATCTGCTCGGTCAGGCACTTCGTTGCGTTCGCGGTATCGAGGTAACGGAAGACAGTGTGTCTTTGGACGTGATGCGAAATGTTTGTCTCGAGGGACCGGGGCATTACCTCGGCCATGGTCAAACGCTGGGACTCATGCAGTCGGAATACGTGTACCCATCGGTCGCTGACCGCAAGAGCCCGAAAGAATGGGAAGAATATGAAAAGCCCGATCTGATCGACCAGGCAATTTTACGTAAAGAGCAAATGCTCGCTTCGTCCGGTATCCCTAAAGTGGACCCGGTAACTGATCGTGCAATCCGAAGCCGTCACCGAATTCTGTTCTAGCTGAGCCGTATCAGCGCCGGTTCAGGCTTTCGTTGAACACGATGTCATGAAGCTGGCGATGGTCAATACGCGAATGGCGTGACGTTTCGCGGTCGATGCGATGCGACACGTCCAAGGCCCAAGCGAATCCGCTGGCGAGCGCGTTTACGTGATCCATCAGGTTTGGGGTGCCTCGGCGGCGGCTGTTGATAGCTGTTGATCTCGTCGTCATGATATCTGCTCCGGACCGTTGGACGGCACTACGAATGTGACTGATTCGACTTTGTTTTTTCGCATGCCGCACTGCAGAACATAGGCCTATTTCCCGTGTTTGAAAGGGTAGTCGTCCGCATGGAAGCCATGCGAAACATGCAATCCTCGCCGGTTTTGCTTTCGACACCGGGAGAAGACGCGGTACCGTTCCTGTTTGTAAGCGGTTAGAAAGTCGACCATGAGCGAAGAAGCCCCCTATTGCGCGCCACCCCAAGATAGCATTGGCCGGGTGCATCTGAAGGTTCCGGCTGGAAGTTGCGATACGCATGTTCATGTCTTCGGACCAGCCGAAGAGTATCCCTATCAGCCTACACGGGCCTATACTCCGCATGATTGCCCGCCCGGAAGACTGCTTCGATTGCACAGGGCACTGGGTGTGGAGCGCGCAGTGCTCGTGCAGGCGAGCGTTCACGGAACCGACAATTCAGCGGTCCTCGATGCCTTATCGCTGTCGCCCGACCGTTTCCGCGCTGTGGTATCTGTTGGCCCTGATACCGGCCAAGCCGATCTCGAAGCGATGCATGCGAAGGGTGTTCGGGGCATTCGCGTCAATCTAGTCGACAAGGGGGGAATGGCATTCGATGGGCCGGATGCCGTCATCGCCATGTCAGAGCGGGTTGCAGCGATGGGCTGGCACGTCGAGTTTCTCGTCAAGATTGATCAATTTGAAGATTTTCCCGGCCTTGCCCGGAAATTGGCAACGCCCGTCGTCGTCGGGCATTTCGGCTATATGGCCGTCGACAAAACTGTCGATGCGCCTGCGTATCGCCATTTTCTGGACCTGCTCCAAACCGGAAACTGCTGGGTGAAGCTCACGGGACCGTATCGCATATCTTCGGAAAAGGGGCCGCCATACTTGGATGTTGCGCCATTCGCGCAAAAGCTTGTGGACGCGGCGCCAGAACGTCTCCTCTGGGGAAGCGACTGGCCACATGTGATGATGAAGAAAACAATGCCGGATGATGCCGAATTGCTCGACGCGCTTAGCGAATGGGTTCCCGATGAAAATTTGCGCCGTCTGATCCTCAGTTCCAATCCAGCCGAATTATACGATTTTTCTGGAAGCTAGGTCTAAGTCCCATACATAGGAAAGAAGCTATGTATATTTGGCGCCGAATTGAAGAGGATAAGGCTTTGAACAACAACATATTCAGTCAGATAAATCGCAGGAAAGTTCTCACGGGCCTGGTGGCCGGTTGCATGGTGGGGGCCATGCCCGGATTTGCGAGACGTGCGCAAGCGCAGGAAGTAGCTCAAATCGGTGGCCGCAAGATCATGACCCTGAGCGATGGCAATCTGGTTTTGCCTATTTCATTTCTGTTTCCCAATGTCCCGGAGGACGAGCTGAAAACGGTGCTGACCGAAAATAATCTGAGTACAGAGCAGCTCGAGCCAACGCTGAACCTTACCCTCGTCGAGGATGGGGATCGTAAGATACTGTTCGATGCCGGCTCAGGACCACATTTCATGCCGAGCGCAGGAAAGCTGGGCGACGCCATGATGGATGCGGGGATCGATCCGTCGGAAATTACCGACGTCGTCTTCACACATGGTCATCCCGATCACCTGTGGGGAATTATTGATGATTTCGACGAAATTACCTTCCCAGAAGCTGTCCTTCATTTTCCGAGGGCGGAATGGGGTTTCTGGCGGAGCGAGGACGCCGTCGAACAGATGGAAGAGGCTCGTAAGTCATTTGCCGTCGGCGCCCAAAACCGGCTGGCTCTGATGGAAGATCGCGTCGAGCTGTTCGACCCGGGTCAGGAGCTTGTTTCCGGCATTGAGGTTGTTGATACTGCGGGTCACACGCCCGGACATAGCTCGTTTGTTCTACACGGTGATGGCGAGTCGCTCATGGTGGTTGGCGATGCGCTGACGAATAATGTAATATCTTTTGAAAAGCCCCAATGGCCCACGGGCTCGGATCAGGACCCGGACAAGGGTATCGAGACGCGGAAAATGCTGCTCGATCGTCTTGCCAATGATGGCATGCAGCTAATTGGCTACCATCTTCCCGGCAACGGTGTTGGCTATGCAGAGAAGGCTGGCGATGCATATCGCTTTGTACAATCCTGATGGTTAAACTGCATCAGCGATGGAATGCGGAGCTGAAGGTTCCCTCCAAAAGCCAGGCGAGGCCAAGGCGGGAACCGATCGCGATCGATACAAGCACAACCGGTGCGGAGACAGTCAACAGACTTGCCGCGGCCACGCCCTGACCGATCGTACAGCCGAGCGCAAGAATGCCGCCGAAACCCATGAGGGCGGCGCCAAAAAGGTGACGGGACAATTCGCGCGCATCGTCGCAGGCTTCCCATCGGACATTGTCCGACCGGTTAGCGGCGATCGCGGCACCAATGACAACGCCCGGAACGACCGCTACGCCGAAACCGATCGTAGAGCCAGTAAACAGGCTTAGATGGAGCAATGCGTCGGCGATGGGCGAGACGAAGCTGACGGATTCAATAGTAACTGGTTCGAAAGAATGGGCTGCTGCCATCGAGGTTATCAACCAGCCAAGCGCAATAACCAATCCGACAACGATGCCTGTCGTCCATTGGCCAAGTTGTCTGCGATAGTTCGCGTCCTTGAAGACCCAGGCAGCTGGAATACCAATAAGCGCCAGGATAATCGGCAGACGGCTCCACTCACCCAATGCCATACCGGCGAGATCGGGAATGCTTTGCGAACCCGCACCGCTAAAGTCGAGCACATGACGGTCTAACCATTCAATCCTGGCAATGCCAAGCAGACCGCGTTGCGTGGCCATGGCGAAGAAGCCCAGCACGATCACCACTACCAGGCTCTTCAAGCTGCCGCCGCCAAGACGCACGAGAGCGCCGAAACCGCATGTGCCTACAAGTGCCATACCGAAGCCAAAGGTCAGCCCGCCGAGAATCGCGCTGACCCAGGTGAACCGTGGCTCTAGATAAACCGCTTCCGATACGTTGGATAGACCGGTGAATATGGTCAATTGCGTGGCGGCAGCCGCGACTGAAGCTGCGAGGACCCAAGTTCTCAGACCGGTAGAGTTTTCGCCGTACCAATAGGATTCAAGCGCTGACAGCGTGCAAAAGAAATTTCGCCTCGCGACAAAGCCGAGCATAACACCGCAAAGGAGCCCGCTCAGCGGTAACCACACCGCTATGTTCATACCGGACTATCTCCCTCCTCCTGAACCGAGCGCTAATCCGGGTTGCGCACAGGCTTGCAGAACATCTCATAGAGCTGTTCAATGATCGAGCCTACCTCCTTGCTCGCAATATCATAGTATATCATGCGCCCTTCACGGCGCGATATCACTAGTCCGTCCAACCTTAGACGCGCAAGTTGTTGCGAAACAGCTGCTTGCGGCATCGTCATGATCCGCTCAAGCTCGGAAACCGACTTTTCGCCTTCTGAGAGCAGGCACAGAATCAAGAGTCTGGTTTCATGAGAAAGCGCTTTCAGAAGGTCACTGGCTTTGCGTGCCTGCTCAAGCACATCGCCAATTTGCTCGGTTGATGTCTCCATGTTCAAACTCGGCAGTGTCATTGCTCTTTCCCCTTCTGAGAGCGACGATCCCTGATCGACGTCCTAAGATGCACGGTTGCTTTGTTCCCCGTCGTCTAGTTTTGACAGCATTTCTTCAAGCAGGAACCAGAAAAACTCGTCACCGCTGTAACCGCGCATTCGCGCGATTTCTTCCCCTTCTTCAATTAGAACGAAGGTCGGCGTGAAAACGTCTTTGCGGATATTTGAAAGATCTTCCGGCCAAGGTTTGTCAATGTCGACGCGTCTCAGAGGTGCACGCGTAGCCAGATCGGTTTTTGGGTAAACCGGTGCTATCTCCTCGTTCCAGCGCTGGCACCAGGCGCAACCTTTCTGTTCTAAAATAAGTAATTCAGCTGCTTGCGCAGGAGAAGTCCCCAACAGCAAAGACGCGGCCAGCAGTACCGTTGAAACTGGTTTTGCCATCATTGATTACCCACCCACAGTCTGTATACACAAAGGCAAAGACACTTTCACTCTTTCATATATAGTAAAATACGAATGCTTTCCAATACAAATACCTTGCTGCGCTACAGAAGGCAAATTTGGGCAAAGTTGCCGGTGAATAGGCTGTGTGAGAAGGCTGACGAACCGGCTTACGGTGAGGCGCGGTCTCAGGCGAGGAGGAGATTTAAATGCTGGATGTTGGCTACGGAGCTGCGCTTTTAGCCGGTTTTCTTTCGTTTGTTTCACCTTGCGTGCTGCCGATTGTGCCGCCGTATCTCGCTTATCTTGCAGGCGTCAGTTTCACTGAATTGGAGGATACCAAGGTAGCGCCTGAAACAGCCCGCCGCGTTTTCCTGTCTTCTGTGTTTTTCGTTCTCGGCTTCACGACGGTTTTTGTTTCGCTGGGCGCCACGGCAAGTGTAATCGGTCAGACGATTGCAGAGTATTTCGGTGTGCTTTCGGTTATTGCCGGTGTGCTTATCATCCTCATGGGTCTTCATTTTATGGGCATATTCCGGATCGGTCTGCTCTACCGGGAAGCCCGGATGGACGTCCAGAAAAAACCTGCTGGTTTCATCGGGGCCTATGTGATGGGGCTGGCCTTTGCATTCGGATGGACTCCATGTGTCGGGCCAGTGCTCGCAACGATACTTTTCGTTGCAGGGTCCGAGGGTACCGCTATGAAAGGCGCTATGC
>JAHEHW010000073.1 GCA_024639745.1 Salaquimonas sp.
TTGCTTCGGTCTGAATGAACATCGCTATCGTCTCCGCCGCGGTTCTCTCGATGAACGGCATGTGCCGATCACAGGTTTAGAACCATTCTAAACTGTTTCAGACCCTATTTAGGCCTCCCTGCGCCGGCGTGCAACCATCTCGCCGGCCGTTTTTCCTGAAGTTGAACATTTTACGTCAGAAATCCGATGATTTCCTTCACTTCCTTCATTGTTTCGGTTGCGATAGATCTTGCTCTCTCGGCACCCTGGCGCAAAACCGCGTCGACATGCTCTTCCTCTGAGATCAATCGGCGCATTTCAGCATTGATAGGCGCAAGTTTTTCAACGGCAAGGTCGGCAAGCGCAGGCTTGAATACCGAAAACGGTTCATTGCCATAGTGCGCCAGCACATCGGCCTTGCTCGAATTACTGAGCGCGGCATAGATCCCGACAAGGTTGTCAGCTTCCGGCCGGGATTTTAGCGCATCGACCGTATCTGGAAGCGGTTCCGGATCGGTTTTCGCCTTACGTATTTTTTTCGCTATCGTATCGGCGTCGTCTGCCAGATTGATCCGTGAAAGATCGGACGGATCGGATTTCGACATTTTTTTCGAGCCGTCGCGCAGCGACATTACCCTGGTCGCCGGTCCTTCGATCAAGGGTTTCGTCATTGGGAAATAGCTCTCGCCATGCCCGTATTTGGTGATCAGCGCTGAAAAATCATTATTGAACTTGGCCGCGATATCGCGGGTAAGTTCAAGATGTTGTTTTTGATCGTCGCCGACCGGCACATGAGTGGCGCGGTAAAGAAGAATATCGGCGGCCATGAGTGTCGGATAGGAAAACAGACCAACCGAAGCATTTTCCCGGTCCTTGCCTGCCTTCTCCTTGAACTGCGTCATTCGGCTCAGCCATCCCATGCGAGCCACGCAGTTGAAGATCCAGGCCAGTTCGGCATGTTCGGCGACCTGACTTTGATTGAAGACGATGTGCTTATCCGGGTCAATGCCAGCCGCGAGGAAAGCTGCCGTTACTTCACGAATATTACTGCGCAGCTTCTCCGGATCCTGCCAGACGGTCACGGCATGAAGGTCAACTACGCAGTAAATGCACTCATGGCTTTCCTGAAGCGCGACGAATTTGCTTATTGCGCCGAGATAATTGCCCAGATGCAGGTTGCCGGTCGGCTGCACCCCGGAGAAAACCCGATTTGAAGGCTGTGACATGTGTTCCTCGTCTCGCTCGTTTTGCGGCTGAAAAATCCGGGCGGGTTATGGCCGAGGCTTCGTCTTCTGGCAAGGTACCCCGTGACGGTCAAGTGCCGCTGGTACTACCGCGTCGCCGTTTGAGGATTCGCATCAACTCCTGTCGGGGGATTGCCCCCGTTAAGATCACCAGCCCGAAATAGACGACAGCCGATACAGAAACCATGCCGAGGATCGCCGTCAATCTGAACCAGAGGCTGCCGTCGAGCAATGAATCGCCGAGCGCCATCTGTCCGGCAAAAAGCAAACCTCCCATCAAGAGACTGGAGACAAGGATGAGGCTCATATTGCGAATTGTTGCAGGGGCGGGCCGGAAAACCGAATTGCGATAAAGCGATATGATAAGAAGCAGTGCGTTTGACCATCCTGCGATACTGGTTGCCACACCCAGCCCGACAACACCGAAAACAGGGAAGAGAGCGAGACTGAATCCGATATTGATCAATGCGTTTGCTGCCGAAAACCACATTGGAGTGCGCATTTCCTGGCGAGCGTAAAAAGCTGGCTGAAAAATTTTGATCAGAACAAAGGCTGGCAGGCCGACGGCAAAAGCCGACAGAACCTCCGCTGTAATCACGGTACTTTCCCTTCCAAAAGCGCCATGTTCGAATAGGAGTCCGATCAGGGGGGCCGGGAAGACGAACAGCCCTACTGCGGCAGGAATGGTCAGACCTAACCCGAATTCCATGCTGCGGTTCTGAAGTTTTGCCGCTTCCGCGTCATCATCCGCGGCAAGCGCCCGGGTGAGCTCCGGCAAAAGCACAACCCCAATCGAAATGGCAATCACGCCAAGGGGCAGTTGCACCAGGCGATCTGCATAATTCATGATCGCAATCGCTCCGCTTTCGGCGGAAGCGATGATTTGACCGACCAGCAGATTGATCTGTGTAATGCCCCCGGCAATCGCGGTTGGCACCGCCAGCTTCAGAAGTCGTTTTACCGGTTTCGAGATAACGGGCATGCGTACCGACAGGCCGAATCCTTCGCGCCTGACGCCATAGACAAGGAAGGCAAGCTGAAGAACGCCGGACAGCATGACGCCAACGGCCAGCATGATACCAACCGTACGATCGGTGGTGCCGTTGAAATTTGCGTAAAGCAGTAGCGAGACGAGCACGACATTCAATAGGACCGGCGCCATCGCGGCTAGGAAATACCGCCGAAAGGAGTTCAGTATCCCCGACAGCATCGCGACCAGTGACATTGCCGCCAGATAGGGGAACATGATCCGCGTAAGAAGGACGGTCAGGTCGAATTTTTCCGGTATTTCAGCGAAGCTCGGCGCGATTATGGAACCGACGAGAAGCGGCATGAAAACCAGCGCAACCCCGGTCAGCAGCAATAGAACCAGCAGCAGCACGGAAAGAATTTGCTCGGCGAAATCGCGCGCGCCGGCCCTTCCGTCTTTCTCCAGCGAACTGGCGAAAAGTGGGACGAAAGCGGTATTGAAGGCGCCTTCGGCGAATAGCCGGCGGAACAGGTTCGGAAACCGGAACGCTGCATAAAAAGCGTCGGCGACGGGGCCTGTTCCAAGGGTATTGGCGATCAGGGCTTCACGAACGAAGCCAAGCACACGGCTTGCCGATGTCGCAGCGCCCACTGAAAAGAATTTGGATAACAGTCCCATCAGGTGGAGATCCAGGCTCGGCCCATTTGGTGGTCAAAGAGCGTCTCGGTTAGGCATCGACTTTGCCGGACACCGGCATTGCTGTTCCCGTCTTTAGCGCTTCGGTGAGGCTGTTGGCTATCTTATTGATTCGGCTTTCAAGCACAATTTTGTCGCCAAGAAGATCGGTGACGTAGAAAGTGTCGATGACCTTTTCACCAAAAGTGGCGATCTGGGCCGAGCCGATATTCAAATTGAGTTCCGCCAGTACGAATGCGATTTCAGCCAGCACGCCGGGCCGATCTAGGCATTCCACCTCAATGACGGTGTAATCGTTTGACACATCGTTGGTGACGTGGATTTTGGCCGGAACCTCGAAGGCCTTCTGCGATTTCTTGTATCCGCTATTGCGTTTGAGCAGGTCGGGAAGTCTGGTCTTTCCGATCAACGCATCACGGATCATGTTGCATACATGCTGGCCTCGGCGTCTCTCATCGTCATCGAAATCATATTTTCTGGTGATGAAGATCGAGTCGAGGGCGCGACCGTCATTCGTCGTGTGAATTTTGGCATCGACGATATTGGCATCCGCCGCAGAGCAGGCACCTGCAATAATCGACAGAAGTTTAGGGTGATCCGGCGAAAGAACCGTGATTTCCGTAACCCCTTCGAAGTCACGCACGTCGATATCGAGCGCCAGCCTATCCCCGGCGTTTTCTGCCTTTCGAATGAAATCGAAGTGGCGGATTTGATGTTCAAGCGGCGTCGACAGGAAATAGGCGTCCGACGGAAGGGCGATTATGCGCTCTCGCTCCTTCGCCTCCCAGTCGGATAGGCTTTGCGCGAGAACGGTTTTCGCCTGCCCGACACGAGCGCGCTGATTGAGCGTCGAGAAGCCGCCTCGCAACAAGGGCTCGGCCTCATAATATAGCGTTCTGAGAAGCTGGCCTTTCCAGCCATTCCATACCCCTGGGCCGACTGCGCGAATATCGCAGACGGTAAGAATCAGCAGATAGCGCAGCCGCTCGATGCTTTGCACGGTTTTGGCAAATGTCTCGATGGTTTTCCGGTCGGTCAGATCGCGGGCTTGTGCGGTCAGGCTCATGGTCAGGTGTTCTTCGATGAGCCAGGCAATCGTCTCGGTTCGTGCCTTGGAAAAGCCGAGCCGCGGGCATAGCTTGCGCGCAACCTTAGCCCCGCCGGTCGAATGATCTTCCTTGCGACCTTTCGCAATGTCATGGATCAGAAGCGCGGTATAGAGCAATTCCCGATCATTGACTTCCGGGAGGAGCCGGGAGGCAAGCGGGTGGTCTGGTGCGATTGCGCCATTTTCGATCCGGGCCAGCACGCCCACGGTCCGGATCAGATGTTCGTCCACCGTATAATGGTGGTACATGTTGAATTGCATCATAGCGACGATGCGCCCGAAGGCCGGAATGAATTTTCCGAGGAGGCCGGTTTCGTTCATTTTCCGCAGCAGAATTTCCGGCTGATTGCGCGAGGTGAGAATCGACAGGAATATGCGGTTTGCTTCTTCGTTTTCCCGCAATTTTTTGTCGACGAATTTCAGCGACCTCGATACCGCTGCGACCGTATCGGGATGGATATCGAGATTGTTGTCGTCGGCCAGTTTGTAAAGCCGTAGGAGGTTGACCGGGTCGCGCTTGAAGACCGTTTCATCCACCATGTTGATGCGGCCGTGATCGTCCATGAAGTCTGTCGTTCCCGAAAGACGGCGTCTTTGGAAACGGATCGACTGGATCAGGCCATTGATGCCGACAACCGACTTTGCCTGTTCTTCCTCGAGCTGCTGGCAAGCGATCAGGGTTAGATCGCCGACATCCTTGGCAACAAGAAAATAGTGCTTCATGAAACGCTCGACATCCTGAAGCCCGCCATGACTTGCATATTTGAGACGTTCGGCCATTTCGCGCTGAATATCGAAGGAGAAACGTTCCTCGGCGCGCACCGTCAGGAAATGCATGTGGCAGCGCACGGTCCACAAAAACCGCTCCGCCCGCTTGAAGCGTTTGAATTCATCGGCAGTGAAAAGGCCCGCATCGACTAAGTCCCGCTGCCGCTCGACCTGGTAGTAATATTTGCCGATCCAGAACAGCGTGTGCAGATCCCGCAATCCTCCCTTGCCGTCTTTGACATTCGGCTCGACGAGGTAGCGCGACTCGCCCGCCTTTTTGTGACGCTGATCGCGTTCTTCCAGTTTGGCGTCGATGAACTCCTTGGCGGTCTTGGCGACGATCTCCTTGTTGAAGCGTTGGCGCAACTCATCGAAAAGGGTGCGGTCGCCGTCAATATAACGTGCTTCGAGAATAGCCGTTCGGATCGTGATGTCAGCCTTTGATTGCCGCATGCACTCGTTCACATTCCGGACCGAGTGTCCAACCTTGAAGCCCATATCCCAGAGGAAATACAGTATGAATTCCAGGATTTGCTCGCCCCACGCGGTTTGCTTATAGGGGAGTAGAAACAGGAGATCGATATCGGAGCCGGGGGCGAGTGTTCCGCGTCCGTAACCGCCCACGGCAGCGATTGTAATGCGTTCGCCGCTTGAGCGGTTTTCACTGCGGTATACGTGATCACATGCAAAATCGTACAGCACCTGAATCAGCGTATCCTGAAGATGCGAAAGGCGTTTGGCGCATTTCGTTCCGTCGCCATCTTCGAACAGCAGTGTCTCTGCCTGTTTCAGACAGTTTTTGTATAGGGTCTTGAAATATGCCAGCAACTCGGCCCGGAAAGCGGGCGAGTCGGCACTTTTCTCGCTGCCCGTGATCGTCGCATCGATTTCCTGATCGATAACGCTTCGCTTCACGAGAGGCTTGCTGATTTTGAAGGCAGTCATTCGATCACCTTTCGCTATGACGGCGCGAAAGGCAACTGGCGGTGTTTGTCGACTTGTGGACGCAGTGTCAGGCGCCTTGCGAACTGGTGCCGCCGTCGCCGGTGTTTGCGTCTTCGCGAGGTTGCTTCAGGCCGCCTTTTGCAACGCCGACCATCGCCGGACGCAGACAGCGATCACCGATCACGAAACCGTCCTGAACCACCTGGACAACCGTGTTGTTGGGGACCGATTCGTCCGGGACTTCGAACATAGCTTGATGAAAATTCGGATCGAACCGCTCATTCGTTGGAGAAATCCGTTTGACTCCATACTTTTCTAGGGCCTGCATCATTGACCGCTCGGTCATTTCAACCCCTTCGATCAGCGCTTTCAGACCGGCATCGGAACTCTCACGGGTTTCTTCCGGCACCGCTTCGAGCGCCCGGCGCAAATTGTCAGCAACGCTCAGCATTTCGCGGGCGAAACCGGCAATAGAATATTGCCGTGCGTCGGAAACATCTTTTGCAGTGCGCCGCCTCAGGTTTTCCATCTCCGCATGGGCGCGCAGATAATTGTCTTTCAGTTCCTGTTTCTCCGCTTCGGCGCGGTCAAGTTCGGCCGACAAAAACTCGACCGGGCTGGAAAAGCCGCTCTTTGCCGCTTCTTCGGCCAGGTCGAATTCAGAATCATTCGTCTCTTCGCGGTCAGCTTCGAAAGTGCCGTCCTCAAGCGGATCGGTGGCTTCTTCGTCGCGGATATCCGCTTCCATATCTTCCTCGTGATGGTGACTATGGTCTGTCATGACTTATCCAGTGGTAAACCGTTTTGAGTTGGCACCGATATCGAGGCGGCGAAGATAAAAATCAACCCCTCGCACGGATTTAACGCTTTGTCAGAAGTCGTCCCACCAATTGTGCCGTGTAATCCACCATGGGCACAATCCGCGCGTAGTTCAGCCGCGTTGGTCCTATGATGCCAAGTGCGCCGATCACCCGTTCCGAAGCGTCGCGGTAAGGTGCAACGACGAGGGAAGATCCTGATTGTGAAAACAGCCGGCTATCCGCGCCGATGAAGATTCGAACGCCTTCGCCGTCCTCGGCCAGTTCCAGCAGTTTGATAAGCGTATCCTTGGCTTCCAACTCGTTGAAAAGATGCCTGACGCGCTCGAGATCCTCCTGGGCTTTCAAATCATCCAGCAGGTGCCCATGTCCGCTGATGATGATGCGGCCCGGATCCTTTTCCGTAGTGCCGGCCCACACGGCAATACCCTGTTCGACCATGTCCTGAACAAGCGTATCGAGCTCCACACGCGCATCATTGTGAAGGCGCTCCATCTGCCCCTTGGCTTCCGAGAGGGTCAGCCCGGCGATCTTGGCATTCATATAATTGGCAGCCTCACGGAGAGAAGAGGCGGTTACGCCTGCTTCCAGAGGGATGATACGATTTTCGACTGCTCCGTCCTCGCCAACGATGACAACAAGAGCTTTTCGCGGCTCAAGCTGAACGAACTCGATATGTTTCAGCTGCAAATCCTGCTTGACGCTGGCAACCAGCCCGGCACTCTTTGTGAGACCTGAAAGCATCTGGCTGGCTTCCGTGAGAATACCTTCCAGTGTCTCGTTTTCGCTGCTCGCTCGAATGCGGGATTCGATAGCTTTTCTTTCCTCTCCCGCGAGGTCGCCGATCTCCAAGAAGCTGTCGACAAAAAACCGCATTCCGGTTTCTGTCGGCAATCTGCCCGCACTGGTATGCGGCGCGTAAATCAGCCCGAGATGCTCGAGATCGGACATCACGTTACGGATGGAGGCTGGCGACAATCCCTCACTGAACACCCGCGAAATATTGCGCGACCCGACCGGATCACCGGTCTGCAGGTAATTTTCCACGATCAGCCTGAAAATATCTCGCGAACGTTTGTCGAGGTCGTGTAAAAAGGTCTCTTGCATCCCGAAAGGTTTGGACAGGTCCGACATGCCAAAAATATAAGG
>JAHEHW010000427.1 GCA_024639745.1 Salaquimonas sp.
GCAAAGCTTGCCGCTGCAACGGCAATAGCAAAAACCCCGGCTGTAATTGATTTCAGCATCGGTCGTTATTCCCTTCTGATTCATTTCCTGAAACCGCAGCCGGAGTTTAACCAAAGCGGAGTCGGTTTCAACCCTCGGCAGCAACTCATATCAAATGTCTAACCACATTGATTGGCATCACGCGATTATCAAACCGGAAAAAATGGCGCGTTGATGACAGCCTGTCCCAATCCAACGATTATTTCGCGACGAGCCTGACGCTTGGGCGGTCACTATTAGCCTTTCACGAAACTTCAATGCCGGCCATCTAGATGGCGGGCACGCAACAATTGGGGAAACAAAACCGCCCATCCAAACGCGATCGCCATTGCGCCAAAGCCACCGAAAAGAACGGCCGGCACGGTTCCGATAGCCGCAGCCATCGTCCCTGCGCGAAACTCACCCAGCTCGTTGGATGCGCCGATAAAGACCATGTTGACGGCATTTACACGCCCCCGCAACCGGTCCGGCGTCCAGAGCTGAATCAGCGTTTCCCGGATATAGACGCTGATCATGTCAGCCGCACCAGCCAGCGCCAACGCCGCCACCGAAAGCCAGACCACCGTGGACGCGCCGAAAACAGCGGTGAAAAATCCGAACAGCCCCACGAAAACCAGCATCATCAGTCCGGCATGATCCTTGATTGGCCGCCCGGTCAGCCACAGCGCCATCAGAATCGCACCCATGCCGGGTGCGGCGCGCAATAGCCCTAACCCCCATGGTCCCAATTCCAGAATGTCCCGTGCATAAACAGGAAGCAGCGCTACCGCCCCTCCCATCAACACAGCAAACAAGTCGAGCGAGATCGCGCCGAAGACGATCTTCTCATGATAGATATACCGGAATCCGGCAAGCAAGCTTTCAAGCGTCACCGTCTCCCGCTCGGTATGCTGCGCAGGCTTTTCAATCAGCATCGCGCAGACACTTGCGGCGAGAAGAAGCAACAGCGCGACGCCATAGGCCACTTCAGCGGAAATACCGTATAGAAGGCCGCCCGCAACGGGGCCAACGATCGTCGCCGTCTGCCAGGCGGAGGAATTCCAGGCAATAGCGTTGGCGAATACGTGCGGCGGCACGAGGTTTGGCAGAAGAGCGGAGGAGGCTGGCCCGTTGAAAGCACGCGCCGTCCCGAAAAGCACCAGTACCGGGAAGATTGGGAAAACCGTCTCCATACCATCATATGTCAGCCAGAGAATTAGCCCCGCACAAGCCGCCTCGATAAGGATTGTGATGGCAATTATCCGCCGCCGTCCGAACCGATCGGCCACAGTTCCCGTGACGAGGACGAGCAATAGCGCAGGCAGGAACTGGCAAAGTCCGACTAGGCCCAGGTAAAACGGTTCCCTCGAAATATCGTATATCTGCCAGCCAACTGCGACGGAAATGATCAGCGTCGCAAAGGTCGTCGAGAATCGTGACAGCCAGTAAAACAGATAGGAGCGATAGGCGAAGGCAGCGTAACGCCCAACGGGTTCAGCCGGCGCGGTCTCGGGCGTTTCGGTCTCGACCATGATTGTGGAAAGTCCCGGATGAAATGAGCGAAGGCGTGCGACCCTACGCCATCGCCGCTCCGTCTACCAGTCGATTTCGCTACCGTCGTAATTCAGAAACCGGCCGGTCTCGGAAAGGCTCAGGCGATCTGCAATTTCAAGGATACCAGCAGCGCTGGTCTCCGGCGCGATCGATGCATTGGGCCCACCCATATCGGTTCGAACCCAGCCGGGATGGATCGAAACCGCCGCTATGCCTTCCGGCTCGAGGTCATTGGCCAATCCCTGCAATACCTTGTTCACGCCGGCTTTCGAAGCACGATACGCAATGCGATCGAAACTCGTGTTGTGCGCCAACGAGCCCATGATCGAGGAAATGATCAGAAGTCTGCCGTTTTCCGATTTACGCAGATGCTGCAGAAAGGCCTGGCTAACGCGCAGCGGGCCAATCGTGTTGATCGCCAGTGTGAGTTCGAACCCGTGAAAATCCATATCGAGGCAAGACTGTCGGTCAGGCCCGATAACACCGGAATTATTGATCAGGATATCGATAGGTTCATCAATTGTCGCAGCTGCGCGCTCTATCGCCTCTTGATCCGTCACATCGAAAATTATCGGAGAGAAGCCGGTGCCAAGCGACACCAACGCTTCGTCAGCATGCTCCTGGTAGCGCACAGAGCCGATCACCCGCCAACCCTTGGCCAGCGACTGTTTGGCCATCTCGCGCCCGATCCCGCGATGAACGCCGGTAATCAAGATGGTAGTCATGAGTTTGTCTCCCTAGCGTCCTTGATTATGACTATGATCGCTATCCGATCCAATCTTAAAGTCTGGATATCCCGACGATC
>JAHEHW010000428.1 GCA_024639745.1 Salaquimonas sp.
CAGCCCGCGCACCGCCAAGAAATGCCGCCGTTCGTCGTGCTCTTGGCGATGAACGAAACGGGCTACAACAATCTCGTCAAACTGTGTTCGCTGGCCCATTTGGGCAGCAAGCCCGGGGAAGCCGCGGAAACGACGGATGAATCCGCCGAATTGCCGGACGAAATTGCGAGAAGGCATCAACTCGGTCCCCATATCACGATTGAAGATCTGACCCGCCTGAAACAGGACCTCATATGCCTGACTGGCGGATGGGAGGGACCGGTTAATGTCATGCTCGCAGCCGGAGACAACAAGCGCGCGCGAAAACGGCTTGATCGTCTCTCATCCATTTTCGGAGATCGCTGTTACGTCGAACTTCAGCGTCACGGCACGAGGGATAACCCACGGGAAGAACTGATTGAAAATGATCTCTTGCGACTCGCTTATGATCTGCAATTACCGATAGTCGCCACGAACCAGGTGATCTTTGCAAAGCGCGAAGATCATAAGGCTCATGATGCCCTTATCTGCATCGCCGAAGGTACGGTGGTCGCTGCTGATGACCGCCGTTATTTTACAGAGGAGTACTATTTCAAGACCCAAGAAGAGATGGCGGCGCTCTTTTCCGATCTCCCTGAGGCCCTCGCCAACACAGTCGAGATAGCCCGCCGATGCGCCTATCGGGCGCCGCTCCGCGATCCAATCTTGCCGCGGTTCGCGGCAAGTGATGGCGCAGACCCAGAGACTGCGCAGGCAGCCGAAGCAGAAGTCCTGCGAAAGCAGGCGGAACGTGGCCTTGAGGCCCGTCTTGAGAAATTTGGGCGCGCGCCAGAACATTCTCGGGAAGATTATCAGAAACGCCTCGAGCACGAGCTTAAAATCATTACGCAGATGGGCTTCCCGGGCTACTTCCTGATCGTTGCCGACTTTATTCAATGGGCAAAAGAGCAGGGCATCCCCGTAGGGCCCGGTAGGGGATCCGGCGCCGGCTCTCTGGTTGCCTGGGCCCTTACGATTACCGATATTGATCCGATGCGGTTCTCACTGCTGTTCGAACGCTTTCTTAACCCGGAACGCGTGTCGATGCCGGATTTCGATATCGATTTCTGCCAGGACCGGCGCGAAGAGGTGATCCGTTATGTACAGCGGAAATATGGGGCAGATCAGGTAGCCCAGATCATCACCTTCGGAACCCTGCAGGCGCGCGCTGTCCTTCGCGATGTTGGCAGGGTTTTGCAGATGCCATATGGCCAGGTCGACCGCATCGCCAAGCTGGTGCCGGCGAACCCC
The DNA here is from genome assembly GCA_024639745.1 of Salaquimonas sp. GTDB lineage: Bacteria > Pseudomonadota > Alphaproteobacteria > Rhizobiales > Rhizobiaceae > Salaquimonas. The sequence continues at coordinate 1,270 of JAHEHW010000428.1, forward strand.
GCCAATCCGGTCACATTGCAACAGGCCATCGATATGGAGCCGCGGCTGCAGGAAGCGCGGGCTTCGGAAGGGATTGTGGACACTTTATTTGATACAGCCAAGCGTCTCGAGGGCCTTTATCGACATGCGTCCACCCACGCGGCCGGTATCGTGATCGGCGATCGACCGCTGGATGAGATGGTTCCTCTCTATCGCGACCCTCGGTCAGACATGCCGGTCACGCAGTTCAATATGAAATGGGTCGAACCGGCCGGGCTGGTGAAATTCGATTTTCTCGGATTGAAAACGCTGACCGTCCTTTCAACGGCGGTCAATTTTGTCGCTCAACGGGATAAAGAGCCTGAACAGATCGACCTTCAGGCCATCCCAATCGATGACCCGGTGACCTACGAGATGCTTGCGCGGGGGGAAACGGTCGGTGTGTTTCAGCTTGAAAGTGCGGGCATGCGCAAAGCACTGCTCGGCATGAAACCGGACCGTTTCGAAGACATTATCGCGCTTGTGGCGCTCTATCGCCCAGGCCCGATGGAAAATATTTCCGTCTATAACGCGCGTAAAAATGGCGAAGAAGAAGCGGAATACATCCATCCGATGATCGAAGCCGTGCTGAAAGAGACACACGGTGTTATCATATACCAAGAGCAGGTGATGCAGATCGCCCAAATCCTGGCGGGATACTCTCTCGGCGACGCAGACCTGCTTCGCCGCGCGATGGGCAAGAAAATCCGCGCCGAGATGGACAAACAGCGCGGCATTTTCGTCGATGGGGCGGTTGCCAACGGTATTTCGAAATCGAAAGCAAACGAGATTTTCGATTTGTTGGCAAAATTTGCCGACTATGGCTTCAACAAGTCCCATGCCGCTGCCTATGCGCTTGTTTCCTATCAGACCGCCTATATGAAGGCTCGATATCCCGTCGAGTTTCTTGCCGCGACCATGCAACTCGACATGGGGAACACCGACAAGCTTTCGATTTTCCGGCAGGAGGCGCAGCATCTCGGCATCGAGGTCGTTCCGCCTTCGGTGCAGACGTCAGAAAGCGGCTTCAGCGTCAAAGAGGGACGTATTCACTACGCTTTGGCTGCGATCAAGGGGTGCGG
>JAHEHW010000074.1:0-2922 GCA_024639745.1 Salaquimonas sp.
AAAACATTTGTGACCCTTTCTCCCATTCCCGGCTTTACCCGTTGGTTGAAGGATAGCCTGGACGACGGCAGTCCGATTGCCGATCTCGTTGCGAGATTGGATGAGATCGATACGGAAGCGCTCAATGCGCTCGTTTCGGAACACTCCGCGGCGATCAAGGGGCTGGTCGCCGATTATCTTTACAATGCGAAGCACCGCACCGGACAGCCGCTAGATCCGGTCGCCCGCTTCCATTTGCACAATGGTGCCGTGTTACATGACCTTCACGCGCTTGCCGATGTTTCGAGAAACGGTCTGACACAGTCTCTTGGAACAATGGTGAACTACCTCTACGACCTCGACAAAGTCGAGGAAAACCACGAGGCCTACGCTTCCGAGCACACGCTTGCGGTTTCGAAACCGTTCAAAAGCATTCTCGGCAGCGCTAGCCGCCAGTCTGAAAACAGAAAGGTCGTCAATGGCTAATACGCTCTTCGACGGATTGCTGGAAAACACCAAGGCAGAGGCCAGATTCGCGGAGTTGCCGGATGGGCGCTTTTATACCTATCAGGACGTCGTCAATGTTTCGGGCAAGTTCGCCAATGCACTTGTTGCGCTCGGCGTAAAGCCGGGCGACCGGGTTGCCGTGCAAGTTCCGAAATCAATCGAAGCGTTGATGCTTTATCTCGGCACGGTCCGTGCGGGCGCTGTCTTTCTGCCGCTGAACACCGGTTACATGCCTGCGGAAATCGAGTATTTCGTATCCGATGCCAGCCCAGCCTTGCTCGTCTGCGATCCGGAAAAAGCTTCCGGCTATAAGGAACTTGCAAATCGCCTCGGGGTCGGTCTCGAAACGCTCGGGGTCTGGACCGAACCGGGCTGCAGCGCCGGAACGCTCCTCGATTACGTGGAAAAGGCGTCGCCCGACTTCAATAACATCGACCGGGATCCCGCTGACCTCGCTGCGATCCTCTACACATCCGGGACGACCGGTCGTTCCAAGGGCGCGATGCTTTCGCATGAAAACCTTCTATCCAACGCTCTGACGTTGAAAGAGTATTGGCAGTTTACTGCTAACGACGTCCTGCTGCATGCGCTACCCATATTTCATACGCATGGTCTTTTCGTTGCAACCAATACGGTCCTTGTCTCTGGCGCTTCGATGATCTTCCTGCCGGGTTTCAGCAATGACCAGGTGATCGAATATCTGCCTAATGCAACGGCGATGATGGGGGTTCCGACCTTTTATACCCGTCTGCTTGACGATCAGCGTTTCGACCGCGATCTCGTGCAGCACATGCGGCTGTTCGTTTCCGGAAGCGCGCCACTTCTGGCGGAGACCCATCAGCAGTTCGAGGACCGAACTGGGCATCGTATCCTGGAGCGCTACGGGATGACCGAAACCAATATGAACACCTCGAATCCGTATGATGGCGAGCGCAAGGCCGGTACCGTTGGCTTCCCGCTCCCGGGCGTTGAGTTGAGGATTACCGATCCCGATAGCGGAAAGACGCTCGACCAGGGTGAAATCGGTATCATCGAGGTCAAGGGGCCGAATGTCTTTTCCGGTTATTGGCAGATGCCGGAGAAGACTAAGGAGGAATTTAGGGAAGACGGCTTTTTCATCACCGGCGATATGGGGATGATTGATGGCGACGGTTATGTCCACATCGTGGGTCGATCCAAAGACCTGATCATTTCGGGCGGCTACAATGTCTATCCGAAGGAAGTCGAGCTTCTGCTTGACGAGCAGGATGGCGTGAAAGAATCAGCCGTCATAGGCGTGCCGCACCCGGATTTCGGCGAAGGGGTCGTCGGAGTCATCGTGGCCGAAAAGGATCGCGCTCTGGAGGAAAAGGATCTTCTGGAGTCGATCCGCTCTCAAATCGCCCGTTACAAGCAGCCGAAGCGACTCGTCTTCATCGATGAATTGCCACGAAATACGATGGGCAAGGTGCAAAAGAACATCTTGCGGGATTCTTACAAGGACCTGCTGCAGAGCCGATAGCCGGCGATTACGGTTTTGGAATCACCAAACGGACGCCGGCTGCCATCGCCGCGAACAAGTGGCAGGCGAGAGCAAAGCCAAAGGCGGAAACCAGTACGATCAATCCGGCGATCTCGTCGCTTGAAAGGGCTGGTCCACTTCCGCCATTTGCCTGTACCAGAGGGTAGCCAAGCCATACGATGCCGAGAAGGACGGCGGCATAGGTTCCGGTCATCGCGAGTTCCATAACGTTGCGCGTTTTCGCGTCGTCTTTGGCATCGGCTTTTGAAGGCGAGATGATCGCGTAGGGGGAGCCAAAAAACACGGCGGCGCCGGACAGGCAGGTAACCAGTGCCAAGACATGGGCAACCAGCCTTCCGGGAAATATCTGATTGCCAAGTAACAGGCCTGCTGCCGAAGCCAGACAAATCGCCGCCAGGAGAATCCCGAATTTTCGGATGGCGTCCATGCTGCTCACCTGCGGATGAAGGCGTTTTGGGATCAGTCGTCGGTGTAGAAGGATTTCATCAATTCGAGCGCCTCGGGCAAGCTGCCCGTTTGGGCGCGATCCCAAAAATCCTGCGATCCGAGATCGGTATAGCCTTCAAACCGCGAAAGCTCGTCGTGTTCGATGTTGCGGAAACCCATCGACCAGTCAGGGAACATGCGGACATCCGTCGCGCCGGTTTCAAGAACCACCTTGGTATGGTGACGTTCGTCAGCTGCAATTCGTTCCCAACAGCGATCGATCACTGTCTCGTCGCCTTCGATAAGCTGCAGGAAGTTTCCACGTTTCTCATCCGGTAGATAGCGATAGATAAGAACGCCTGTGACGCCGTGTTGCGTGTTCCACTTGCGGCTATGCTGCAAGATATCGGCGAGTTCTTCCTGTCTCATCGGGTGAACCGCCTGGCTGACATAGATCAGATATTTCATCGCCGTCATTTCCCCGAAAT
>JAHEHW010000074.1:3022-7618 GCA_024639745.1 Salaquimonas sp.
CCGTGTTGCGTGTTCCACTTGCGGCTATGCTGCAAGATATCGGCGAGTTCTTCCTGTCTCATCGGGTGAACCGCCTGGCTGACATAGATCAGATATTTCATCGCCGTCATTTCCCCGAAATCGTTTCCGGTCGAACTGAATCCGCCCGGTTGTCGAAGCCGTTATTCGCATTTTTACTTTGAATCTCAAGGAAAATTCCCAAAATTTCATAATGTGAAATAATATTTGTTAATGTCAAATCATATGGACAAAATTGACAGAGTGTGGATATTTTCTTTCACAAAGTCAATTTGACGAGTTGGGAGGCGTCGTGGCTGACATAGTCGACATGGAAAATCTGAAACGTGTATCGGATGCCGATGCCAAGGGGCGACAGGCTAAGAGCGGCATGCGTACCATCCAGTCCGTCGACCGTGCGCTCGACCTTTTGGATGTGCTCGCCGAGGCAACGGGCGAATTGCCGCTGAATGAGGTGGCCTCTCGCGCCGGGTTGAACGCCTCCACCTGCCATCATCTGCTCGCTACGCTGGCACGGCGTGGCTATGTCGGACGCTCGCCTTTCAGCCGAAACTATTTTCTCGGACACCGGGTAACCGAACTTTCGCAATTGCGGATCAAGCAATTCAGCCTAGCGGATATCGCCATGCCGGAATTACGCCGTCTGAATAACGAGACACGCGAAAGCGTGCATCTGGCAGCGTTGCAGGGACATGCGCTGGTCACACTTGCCAAGCTCGACTCGAAATTGCCGATCCGGGTTGGTTCCGATGACAGCGGCAAGGCAAACGCCGCTCACGCCACGGCTACAGGCAAGGCAATTCTCGCATGGCTGCCGGAAGCCGAAATTGCCCGCGTGATTGCCGACTCCGGCTTGCCCAAATACACGGAACAAACCTTGTCCACGATCGCCGATGTCATGGAGGAGCTTCGGCATGTGCGCCGCAAGGGATATTCGATCGACCGGGAGGAGTTCCAGGCGGGCGTCATCTGTTTCGGCGCAGCGATCCGTGACCATTCGGGTGCCGTTATCGGTTCGGTTAGCTGTTCGATACCGTCCATACGCGCCGATGAAATACACGAGGAAAAAGTGAGGCGGGCAGTCATGACCTGCGCTGCCGCGATTTCGGACCGTTTCGGCGTGCCGAAAACCAATCACGCGAAAAGTTGATATCAATCGCCCGTTTGCCGGGAAGAATAAGGAGGAGACTTCAATGGCAATGCCAGACAAAGTGAAAACCCATGCAGATTTTCCAATTCCCGATACTATGAAAGCATGGGTGCTCGGTGACCCCGGGGAACTCACGCTCAAGGACAAACCGGTCCCGGTTCCGAAGAAAGCAGAAGTTCTCGTCCGGATCGATGCCGTTGCCATCTGCGCAACGGATCTCGAGATCATCTATCACGGCCCTCCCGCGCAGATTGAGGGCGGGGCGCCGCATAACAAGAACTTCACGCCGGGCCATGAGTATATGGGCACTGTCGTGGCGCTTGGACCGGGCGTCGATGAATACGAGATCGGCGAGCGCGTCACGGTCGAAATTCACGCCGGTTGCGGACAGTGCAAGCGCTGCCGTGAAGGGATGTATACCTCCTGCCACAATTACGGACAGAACTATGGTGACGTGGACAAGGGCCATCGCGCCAACGGTTTCACGACCGATGGCGGGTTCTGCGAGTACCAGGTCAACAATATCAATACCCTGGTTCACGTTGACGACAGCATGTCGGACGAGGAAGCAACGCTCGTCGTGACTGCCGGTACGGCAATGTACGGCCTTACAGAACTCGGCGGCCTTGTTGCCGGCGAGAGCGTGGTCGTGACGGGTCCGGGTCCGATCGGGCTTCTTGGCGTCGCCGTTGCCAAGGCGCTTGGCGCGCAACCTGTCATTCTGACAGGAACCCGCGATAACCGGCTTGAAATCGGCAAAAAGCTCGGTGCCGACTATGTCGTCAATGTCCGGAATGTCGATGACACAGTGGAAGAGATCAAGCGGCTCAACGGCGGTAAAGGGGTCGACTATGTCGTCGAGTGTTCCGCTGCTTCCAACGCGATCAACGAGGCCTGCCAGATGGTGAACCGTGGCGGCAAGGTTTGTCTTGCCGCGTTCCCTGGTGAGCCGCCGGAAGTCGATGTCGCGCATCTCGTGCGGAACAATATCTATGTCTATGGCATTCGCGGCGAAGGCAAATCCGCGACACACCGGGCCGAGGCATTCATGCGCCAGAAGCGTTTCGACGCGACGCTCATCCACACTCACACCTTCGATATGGAAGACCTCAAGGAGGCGATCCGTTACGCGAAGGATCGGGTGGAAGATGCGATCAAGGTCGTGGTCAAGAACAAACACGCACAAAGTCAGAAGATCGCTGCCGAATAAGGCCGCGATCCCGCTATCAAGCTCGATCGTTCGGGAGACGCACAATGCTGACCTGTGACCAGTACCATATGCCGACTACGCTAAAGGAGGCGCTTGAGCTTTGGCAGAATGCGCCCGAGGGCAGCCGTCTGGTTGCCGGCGCGACCGATATTCTGCCATGGGCCCGCGAAGGCCGGGCCGGTGACGTGCATCTTCCGGCGATGATCGATCTCAGCCGGGTCGAAGAGCTGAACGGCTACCGTATCGAGAACTGCCGCGTGCGGCTCGGAGCCAATGTCGTCTATCAGGATTTCCTGACGGATGAGAATTTGCGCGAGCATCTGCCTTGCATGCCGTATTGTTCGATCTGGTTTGCAGACGATCAGATCCGCGAGCAGGCAACCCTTGCGGGCAATGTCGTCAATGCCTCTCCGGCAGCGGACGGCACACCGCCCGTTATCGCGATGAACGGGATTATTGAGATTGCTCGTCTTGAGCAGGGCGAGGTGGCGTTGCGCTCGATGCCGGTCTCTGAATTTCTAATCGGGCCCGGTAAGACCGAACTTCAACCGGGCGAGATCGTAACGGCGATCGCTGTCGACTCCATGGCGGGTTACGGCGGATCTTTTCAGAAAGTGGGCCAAAGGCGCTCACTGGTGATTTCTGCCGTTTGCGCTGTTGCGTTGATCAAGCTCGATGAGGCAAGCGGCGCGGTTGCGGATATCCGGCTCGCTCTTGGCGGCATAGGACCGGTTCCGGTGCGCCTGACCGATATCGAAGAGAAACTCAAAGGCCAGAATTTGACACCTGAATTGGTGGCAGAGGCAAGCATCAAGCCTGCCGAACGGGTCGCATCGCGAACCCGTCGCGAATACCGGCGCGATGTCGTTCGCGGTTTCGTGCAGGCGGCGATCGAAGATGCTCTGGTCGATTGCGGCGCGCCCATGCCGGGCTCGCAGGAAAGGGAGAAAGTCAATGGCTGACCTCCAGCTTGAATTCGAGATCAATGGGAAAAAAGCGTCGCGTCACGCAAAGCCGCATCAGCGATTGCTGGATTTCGTTCGTGACGATCTGAACCTCACCGGTACGAAGGAAGGTTGCGGTGCGGGCGAATGCGGAACCTGTTCCGTGTTTGTCGATGGCAAACTGGTCAAGTCGTGCCTGATGCCGGTTGCAAAGGCGAACGGCACGAAAATCGAAACGGTCGAAGGTCTGGCGCCTCATGGTTCGGAACTGACGGCGGTTCAAAAAGCTTTCCATAAAACCGGCGCCAGCCAGTGCGGGTATTGCATCCCGGGCATGGTGATGGCCGCGACGTCGGCGCTGAGGGAAAACCCGGACGCGGATATCGAGGAAATCAAGGAGCGACTCGGCGGCAATATCTGCCGTTGCACCGGCTATTCCAAAATCTTCGAAGCTGTCGAGATCGCCCGCGATGTCGTAGCCGGCAAGATGGCTGTTACTGCCCTTGATGCCGATCCGGCAGGAAAATCCTATATCGGAAACAATGTCCGTCGGCTCGATGCCCCGAGTAAGGTGTCCGGTCGCCTGCGCTATGCCGGCGACATGGTCATGCCCGGTATGCTGCATATGCAGGTTCTGAGAAGCCCGCATGCCCATGCCCTGATCAGGTCGATCGACGTATCGGAAGCCGAAGCGCTGGCTGGGGTCGGTTGCGTGATAACCGCAGACGATGTTCCGGGCGAAGACGGTTTCGGTGTCTTCGTCCACGATCAGCCGATCATGGCACGCGGCAGGGTGCGCTATGTCGGAGAGGCGGTTGCAGCTGTTGCCGCGGACGATCCGATGATTGCCCGCAAAGCGCTTTCGCTTATCAAGGTCGAATACGAAGAGTTGCCCGCGGTATTTGATCCCGAACAGGCGATGAAAGAGGGTGCGCCGGTCATTCATGACTATGCGAAGGACAATCTCGTCAAGCATATCCCGATCCGCAAAGGCGATATCGAGAAAGGTTTCGCAGAGGCAGACCTTATCGTGGAAGAGACCTACAGCACGCAGGCTGTCGAGCATGCGTATCTCGAGCCCGAGGCGGGCATTGCCTATGTCGATCACGACGATGTCGTGACCGTCATCTCGCCAAGCCAGAACATTACGCATCATCGCCACATGCTGGCGAAGATCATCGACAAGCCTATCAACAAGGTACGCTTTATCATGAGCCCCGTCGGTGGCGGGTTTGGCGGCAAAGAGGACATGATCTACCAGGGCATGCTGGCGC
>JAHEHW010000429.1 GCA_024639745.1 Salaquimonas sp.
GTTGCTAATTGGTTGCTAGCAACAAATCGAGAAATCCGAAAATTTAACTAAGCGATTGAAAAGATTGGCGCGCCCGAAGAGATTCGAACTCCTGACCCCCAGATTCGTAGTCTGGTGCTCTATCCAGCTGAGCTACGGGCGCATTTGCCGACATATGTCCGGCCTATGAAAAGGCCGTCCGGAAACCAGCCATGGAAGCCAGCCCTCGGCTGCGGCGTTGGTAATTCCATTGCTCCAGAAAAGCAAGGGCTGAATTTCCGAAATTATGAGCACGAAAGCCGGTCACCCGCCATAGCCACGATGAACCATCGGAAACTACTCGGTTGGGCTCGACCTCACCGGTAAACGGATGAGGAAGCAACTGCCGGAGTGATCCGAGCGCTCAAGTTGCAACTCACCACCGTGGGCACGGATCAATTCCGCAGCGATCGCCAGGCCCAATCCCGTGCCGCCCGACTTGGAGGAAGTCTGGAAGGCGGAAAACAATGATTGCTGTTTTTCCTCCGGAATTCCCGGCCCGGTATCTGTCACCCGAATGGCAATGTTGCCGTTTTCGTGTTTGGCGTCTATCTTAAGACTGCCGCCGCGACCTTCCGGTTTGGCCTCCATGGCCTGCACCGCATTTCTCGACAAATTCAAGATTGCCCGGAAAAGCTGTTCGGAGTCACAATCGATTTCGAGCGCCGGCGGCACATCGTTTTGCCAGTCGATCCGGCTCGAATTGGCGATACCAAGAATGTCGCCGACATCATCCATTATTCGCGCGAGATTGTGACGCCTGATTTTAGGGGCGCTTTCACGGGCACGGCCATAGGCCAGAACAGACCGGGTGTAGTCCACGGCGCGCTCAATCGTGTTAACCAGTTTCGGCGCGAATTTTTGCACGGTGGGATCGGAAATCGCCGTCAGCCTTTCAGTGAACAACAATGCTGAAGCAAGAATGTTTCGAAGGTCATGATTGATCTTGGAGACCGCAAGCCCGAGTTCCGCAAGGTGCTGTTTTTGCCGCAAAGTGGCCTGCAGATCGCTTTGCAATGCGGCCAGACGCTCCTCCGCCAGACCAATCTCGTCGCTTCGACCACTGGGCGTCAAGACAAGACCCGGGGTTTCTGGAGAGTGGGAGAAAGCGTCCATATTCGATGAAAGACGGATGATCGGGCGCACAATCATCCAGTAAAGCGCCATGTATACCAGTCCAGCGGTGATCAGGGAAATTGCCAGCGAGAGAAGCAGAATGTTTCGTGAAAAAACCAGCAGGGCATCGCGGAGATAGTTATCCATCTGAACAAGAGCGATCGCGCCGTCGCGGGATTTCATCGGTCCCGACACCTGATATACCCGCTCACCGCCGAATAAGAGCGTAGACAGCGTGCTTCGCAAGCTCTCGACCGGCTGCATGACGCTGAGATCAATCATTTCATCCACCGGCTGCTCGATTGGCGAAGCAGCCATCAGCCGCGATACGTCGCCGTCACGGATCGCAACACTGAGCGACTCCGTCGCCTTGAGAAGTTGCGCCTGCGCCTCCTCACTCAACATCACGTCAGCGCTGTCAAGGTAAACGATCGAAGCCGACTCTGCCGTATCCAGGTGGTTCTGTAGCCAGACATTGCGGAAGTTGGCGACCGAAGGCACGAAAATCAGTATCTCGGCGATCATTACGAAAACAATCGTCAGAACCAGCAGCCTGCCCGAAAGACCGCTGGTCACGCGCCCACGCTGATTCTTTGCAGCTACAGACGGCCCAGTGTCAGAGCCTGTCGACCCATCATCGGCCGCATCGCTGTGAGGCGTCTTTTCCAGCATGCTCAACTATCCGAAATACCTCAAGTATTCGATCAGTTTACGGACAAACGGCCTACGCGTCAGCGGCGTATAATAGGTTATTGCCGCCCGTTTGCCGATCTCCGTCATCGTCGGGTACGGGGGTATATAGGCAGAAATATCTTTGACCGTCATTTTTTTGGTCAACGCCAAAGCCCAGAAATTGATCATTTCCCCAGCCTTAGCGCCCACGATCGATACTCCCAGAATACGCCCCTTGCTGTCCGTGACAAGTTTGATCAATCCCGTTGTCTTGCGTTCCGCCTGTGCGCGGTCATTCTCATGGTAAGGCCAGCGCAGCACGCGAATTTTTCGGTGCTTTTCCGCCGCTTCGTGTTCTGTCAGCCCGACATGAGCCAATTCCGGATCAGTATAGGTCACCCATGGAATTATCGTATTGTCAGGGACAGCCCGCTTGCGGAAAAGGATGCCCTGAACGACCAGTCCGGCATGGTATCCCGCCATATGAGTGAATTGCAGACCACCCGCCACATCACCAATGGCATATACCCGCTTGTTGGTGGTGCGGAGGTCTTT
>JAHEHW010000430.1 GCA_024639745.1 Salaquimonas sp.
CCGTGCCGCCGCCTACCGGTATACCGAGTGCCGTCTGCGCCCGCTTGCCGAGGAAATGCTGTCCGACATCGACAAAGAAACGGTCGATATGCGTCCCAACTTCGATGAATCATTGATGGAACCCGCCGTACTTCCGGCACGCATACCCAATCTCCTCGTGAACGGTTCCACCGGTATCGCCGTCGGCATGGCCACCAACATTCCGCCGCACAACCTCGGTGAAGTAATCGACGGCACCATTCTGCTGATAGACAATCCCGAAGCCGCCATCGATGAGCTGCATGAACTGATCAAGGGCCCGGACTTCCCGACCGGCGGAACGGTCTACGGCCTGAACGCAGTGCGCGATTTCTATACAACGGGCCGCGGCAAGATCAAGGTGCGCGGCAAGGCGGACATCGAGGAGGACGACAGCGGCAAGGCCCGCATCATCATTACCGAAATCCCGTATGCGCTCAACAAGACGCTGCTGATTCAGAAAATGGTTCACCTCGTCCGCGAAAAGAAGCTGGAAGGAATTTCCGACATTCGTGACGAATCCGGCAAGGAAGGGATCCGCCTCGTTATCGAACTGAAGCGCAATGCCGTGCCGAACGTGCTGCTCAATAACATCTTTAAGCATACCCAGATGGAGCAGACCTTCGGCGGAATCATGCTCGCCATCGACAAGGGCAAGCCGCGGGTGATGAACCTGAAGGAAACCCTGCAGTGCTTTATCGATCACCGGTTTGATGTGATCACCCGTCGCACGGAGTTTGATCTGAACAAGGCCAAGGCCCGTGCGCATATTCTTGAAGGGTACCTGCTCGCCATGGACAACATGGACGAGGTGGTCCGAATCATCCGCGACTCCAAGAACCGTGAAGAAGCACAGGATCGGTTGATGGCCAAGTTCGGTTTCAGCGAAATCCAGGCCAAGGCCATTCTCGATATGCGGCTCTACCAGTTGACCGGGCTGGAACGGGACAAGATTGAGGCGGAGTTTGCCGAACTCAGGAAGCTGATGGAATATCTTCAGGACCTGCTGGATCACCCGAATAAGATTTACGGAGTCATCAAGGAAGACCTCGGGCAGATCCGCGCAAAGTACGGAGACATCCGCCGGACTGACCTTTCGATCGATGAAGGCGAGATCGACATCGAGGACCTCATTGCCGACGAGCCCTGCGTGATCACACTCTCGAATACCGGCTACATTAAGCGCGTACCGACCGACACCTATCGGCAGCAGCGCCGCGGCGGCAAGGGCGTGGTCGGCATGAGCACCAAGGACGAGGATTTCGTGGAGCATATCTTCTCGGCCTCGACCCATGACTACCTGCTCTGCTTCACGGAGGCCGGCCGCATGTACTGGCTGAAGGCCTACTATGTGCCGGAAGGTACGCGCCAGAGCCGCGGCCGCTCCCTGGCCAATGTGCTGCAGATGGGGCAGGACGAAAAACTTGCTGCCATCCTGTGTGTCCGCGAACTCGACGACGATTCGCACAATCTGATCATGGCCACCAAAAACGGCACTGTGAAAAAGACCGTGCTCTCGGCTTACAAGAACGTCCGTGTCGCGGGGATCAATGCCATCAACATCGACGAAGGCGACCAGCTGATCGGCGTCAAGCTGACCGACGGCGATGACCAGATCATCCTGAGTATGCGCAACGGCAAGGCCATTCGTTTCAACGAAAAGGACGCGCGCGCCATGGGCCGCGTGGCCCGCGGGGTTCGCGGGGTCCGGCTCGAAGGCGATGACGAGGTGGTCACCATTGAGATTGTCGATATGGAATCAACCATGATGGCGATCACTGAAAACGGCTACGGCAAGCGCACCAGTTTTGATGAGTACCGGGTGCAGTCACGCGGCGGCAAAGGCATCATCAGCATTCAGACCACGGAGCGGAACGGCAAGGTGGTGAGTGCGCATGCCGTTACGGATGACCATCGGCTGATGCTCATTTCCGAGGGGGGCCAGATGATCTGTATCGGCGCCAGCGACCTCCGCGTGATCGGCCGCAATACGCAGGGCGTCCGTCTGTTCAACCTCAAGGAAGGCGACAAGCTCGTTTCCGCCGCCGTTCTCGACCCTGAAGACATCGATCCGGTGGAGACTGCGCCGGCTGAAGCGTCCGAAGGAGAATCGTCAGCCTCTGACTCCGCCGCCGAATAGACCTGGGCCATGAAAAGCACCGCACAGCGCATAGGAATCATTCTGCTGGCCGGTGCGGTGGCGGCGGTTGTGGCAAACAGCATCCATCCGCGGCGCATACCCTGGGTGCAGGACTGGTCGAATCAGGTAGAGGACCAGGCGGTCAGGGAGAATATCGATCTCATTTCACTCGCCATTGCGCTGGAAAAACATCGT
>JAHEHW010000075.1 GCA_024639745.1 Salaquimonas sp.
CAGAAGGCTCGGTTCATCTTGCTTCCACCGACGCCATTGAAAACTACGGATATCGCATAGGTGAGGCGACATACGGTTTTCAGTTTCATTTTGAAGTTGGACCTGAGCACTTACAGAAGACGATCGAAAGAGGTGGGCATACGGTCAGTGAACAGCTGGGTGGAAGAGGGGATGTACTACTTCAAAATATCCATGAACAAATCGAGCAGCACATTGATGATGCCATTCAATTCTGTAATAGAGTGACGAATGAGTGGGCTGGTTTGTTAGGTGAAGCCTGAAGTGATTGCGGGCCTCGCTCGTCGAAGAGGATGATGCAATTTTTCAATTGCCATTAATTGGATTGAATAGAGAAACCGGTTGTTAGAAGGCAATTCCTGAAAGTTTTCTGGACGCTTAGCACCTAAACCATCCGGGTAACGCGCAACACAAAAACCTTGCTCGGGAGTGCTCTGTGCTATCCATCTTGGTGTGACCAAGAAGAAGTTGTACTGCCCGAAGGTTTCCAATCTTCCGGTAAATCTCCGAACCGCTCCCATCCACCGCATCGCGCCGGGGCAACCGCGCAAGCTATCCTATATCGACCGATATGGCTGAAAGTTTGTCGAGTGCGAAGATCTCGGAAGGGCGGGAAGGGGACCTTCGGCTAGGTCAATAAATTAGTCCGCTGTCAACAAAAAGCGGACTCTTTTCAATATTATTAGTCATGTCCGGTTTGTGCCAGAAGGCGAAAGGTTCCACTAACCCTTAAAGAACCCATCGCTTCTGAATTGGACGCAGGGCGGAAGTTTGTCTGCTGTCTCTAGCCAAGAGCTTCGTTGGGATTTCCAAATATAAAATTCTGGCGATCGTCGCTCAGGCTTGGCACGCCATACAAAAACTGTGTTGACGAATTCCTAAAAGCTTTGTAAGAACTCTGAATTCAGAATACGGAATTCAGAGATGAAGATCATTCAGACCCAGCCATCTCTTGCCGATCAGGTTTACGGGGCAATCGTTGAAGAAATTTGTGACGGGTCTCTTCCTGCCGGCTCCCATCTTGTTCAGGAGCAACTCGCTGCACGACTTGGGGTTTCCCGCCAGCCGGTTCAGCAGGCCATGGCCCTGCTAAAGGCAGATGGGATGGTGGAGGAGATGGGGCGGCGAGGGTTGCAGGTTACGCCGCTGGATCCCGATCTGATGCGCCACCACTACGAAATCAGGGCCGTATTGGATGGGCTTGCGGTTCAGGCTGCCGCTGCAAGGGCGCGTGACATACCAGGAATCGCGGATGAAATTGCGAGACGAGGCAGTGAGATACTGAAGCAAGGCAAGGCGGCTGTTGCGAACGGGGCAGTGGGTGAGCAGGTGCGGCTTGACGAGGAACTTCATTCACTTTTCTACGAATATTCGGGCAATCCCCTGCTTGACCGCACCGCAGAACCGCATTGGCGGTTCCTTCGTCGAGCCATGGGCGAGGTGCTTCGGCGGGCGGAGCTTCCGTGTGAAATCTGGCGTCAGCACGAAGAGATTCTCGAAGCTATTGTGGCGGGCAATCCGGCACGCGCCGAGGCATTGATTGTGGACCACGATCTGCACGCGGCTGAGACACTGCACAGGGTGCTTTCCGAATGTGAGCCTGCAGCGTCGCAAGCGCTTTGATCCGATCACTTTCCTAGTTGGGGAACTTCTAAATGACAGACGTGTTGACAATCGGTGGCATGCTGACCGCGCACGCCCGACTTCAACCAGATCGTATTGGTGCGCGTGATCTTGAACGTGAGATATCCTTCAGCCAATGGAATGACAGGTCCTGCCGGCTTGCAAATGCCTTGCTGGGCCTTGGGTTGAAGAAAGAGGACCGCGTCGGCGTTTTTGCTTATAACCGACTCGAGTGGGCCGAGATCTATGTTGCCGTCGCAAAAGCGGGCCTTGTCGCGGTCCCTGTCAACTTTCGGCTTACCGCATCGGAGGCGACGTTCATTTGTCAGGATTGCCAAGTCGCGGCGCTCATATCGGAGCAGGCGATGCTTGGGGTGGCAAGTGATGTTCGGGAGAATCTTTCTCTGCCCGAGGGGCGGCATATCCATTTTGGTGCCGACGACACGCCGGCTGGCTGGACCTCTTTTGAGGAATTGATCGCAAAGGCATCAGCCGACGAACCAGAACAGGCTGTGGTCCCGGATGATCCCTGGTGCCTGGTGTACACGTCAGGCACAACGGGCAATCCTAAGGGAGCCATTCGCGGCCATCGGGGGATGGCAATGCTTGCCTTCATGACGCAGGTCGAACTTGGGCTCAGTCGTAATGACGATGCACTGCTTGTAATGCCGATGTGTCATGCAAACTCCCTCAATTTCTTCACTGCGTTCCTTTCGATCGGCGCGAGGGCTACGATATTCTCTCGGCAGAGTTTCGATCCTGCTCTCTGTCTCCAAACAATCGGCGGCATGGGAATAACTTTCTCTTCACTTGTGCCGACTCATTTTACGATGATGCTCGATGTTCCGGAAGCCGAAAGGGGCAAGGCTAATTTCGCCAGAGTTGAAAAACTAATGGTCTCTTCGGCACCGGCACGCGCGGAAACCAAGCGCGCTGTTATGGAGATGTTCCCGAACTCCGGCCTTTTCGAACTCTATGGTTCGACCGAGGCTGGCTGGGTCACGATGTTGCATCCCAATGAGCAATTCGACCATCTGGGCACGGTCGGACGGGAGGTCGTGGGTTCATCCCCGATCCGCCTCCTCGATGATGATGGTAACGAAGTACCGGATGGCGAACCTGGCGAACTCTATTCTTGCGGGCCCTATGCCTTTGACGGGTACTGGAACCTGCCGGAGAAGACCGCTGAAGCCTTCAGGGGAGAATATCTCTCGGTGGGCGATATGGCCTTGCGGGATGAAGACGGGTTCATCCGCCTCATCGATCGCAAGAAGAACATGATTATCACCGGTGGCGAAAACGTCTATCCTTCAGAAGTCGAATTGGTTCTTGCCGCCCATGCATCAGTCAAGGATGTAGCAGTTGTCGGTCTGCCTGATGAAAAATGGGGGGAACGGGTGGCTGCTGCAGTCGTTCTACGTGACGGCAAAAAGGTTGACGCTAATGAACTGATCGCCTGGTCGAAAGACCGACTGGCCGGTTACAAACAGCCCCGGACCATTCAATTTCTCTCTTCCGAAGAGATGCCCCGCAATGCAACTGGTAAGATCCTGCATAGACTCCTCCGCGACATGCTCGCGGACAGGGTCAGCTAAAGGGTATCTCAAAAGGTTTCTACTTTTGTATGGAGATAATCAAATGACCGAAATGCGGGACCTTAACAGTGATGACGACAGCGTGGCGGCCTGGATTGCGAGCACGCTTTATAGGCGCGGAATAAGGCGCATATTTGGTCTGCAGGGTGGGCATATTCAGCCGATCTGGGATCACGCCGCACGTATTGGAATCGAGATCGTCGATGTGCGCGATGAAGGTGCGGCCGTTCACATGGCACATGCCCATGCAGAACTTACCGGTGAACTGGGTGTTGCTATGGCAACCGCCGGTCCCGGTGTTACCAATTGCGTGACGGGAATTGCTAATGCATCGCTCGCCAGAGCACCCGTACTTCTGATCGGGGGCTGTACCTCCCGGTTTCAGGCCAATATGGGCCCGCTTCAGGATATACCTCATGTTGAAATCCTTAAGCCTGTTAGCCGGTACGCGCGAACGGCACGGGTTGCCGATCAGGTCATCAGGGAACTGGACGAGGCGATAGCCTGCGCAAATGGCGATCTTGCGGAGCCCGGACCTTCCTATATCGAAGTGCCAACGGATGTCCTCAGAACAAGGGTATCTGAGCGACTCATTCCGGAAGATTGGATGCTGCCGAAGGCTCGTCGGCATTATGTCGCAGACCAACAGCTGATAGATGAGGCTGCTAAAGCAATCCGGAATTCGAAGCGTCCTCTGATTGTCAGTGGCCGGGGCGCGCGTGGTGCCGGGGATCAGATCACCAAGTTCCTTGATGCAGCGAACGCGCTTTATCTTGATACGCAGGAAAGTCGTGGTCTGGTTCCTTCAGATCATCCTTCGGTCGTAGGTGCAGTCCGAGCAGCAGCTATGGGGCAAGCCGATCTCGTGATCACCTTGGGAAGAAAGCTCGACTATCAGTTGGGGTTCGGTTCGCCAGCTGTTTTTCCCGAAGCCAGTTTCTTGAGAATAGCCGATACCGCTGGCGAACTTGTCGACAATCGCCGGGGGGCGCCAGAGATTCTGGCGTCGGTCGATCTGGCGCTCGAACAGATCATGGAGGCCCTTGGCAACAATGCCGGAAAGCGGGATGAGCATTGGCTGGAAGGATTGCGTGCCAAGCACCGGGAACGCATCGCAAAAGGAGAAGAGGCATCCGTGCCGCAGAAAGGGGCAGACGGCAAAATCCATCCTCTCGCCATTTTCGAAGCGATCAGCAAAACTGCGGAACCAGATTATATCGGGATAGCGGATGGCGGCGATTTATTGAGTTTTGCGCGGATCGGGCTTAAGGCTCGAACCTATCTGGATGCAGGTGCTTTCGGTTGTCTCGGTGTCGGAGTTCCCTTTGCCGTGGCCGCAGCACTGGCTTATCCGGACCGGCAGGTCATTTCAGTCAACGGCGACGGTGCCTACGGTATCAACGCCATGGAAATTGATACGGCGGTCAGACATGGGGCAAAAGCGGTATTCATCGTCTCCAACAATGCAGCCTGGAACATCGAGCGGTATGATCAGGAAGTAAACTATGGTGGCCGTGTCGTGGGCACATTGCTTCAGCATTCCGATTATGCAGGCATGGCCAAAGCACTTGGTGCTTACGGCGAACGCGTCGAAGATCCATCCGAACTGCAGGCAGCGGTTAAGCGTGCCCTTGCCAATGCGCCAGCGGTAATCGATGTGCTTACTTCCCAGCAGGCCGTTTCCTCGGATGCCAAAAAGGGGCTCGGCTTTGTGCCGGATTATCAGCCGCTGACCGCCTGGGATGATGCCGAACGGAAGAGGCGGATGGCGACATCATGAGGTCTCGTCAATTTTCTCAGCTTGTCTGCACATTATTTTCGTATCCAAATTATCTGAATTGCCTTGGTTTCGTGCCCGGAGGCTTCCAGGTATGGAACTGAATATAAAAGACAAGCAGATTCTTGTCACCGGCGCTTCAAGCGGCTTGGGAGAGCATTTCGCGCGGCTGCTGGCATCCGAGGGAGCGCATGTGACGCTCGCTGCACGACGGCTTGAGCGCGTTGAGGAAATAGCCCGCGAATTGCAGCAGGATGGATGCGCCGTTCAGTCAGTAGAGCTCGATGTGTGCGATCTCGCATCCGTCACATCCCTTTTCGATGGACTGCGAGCTTTCGACGTTGTCGTCAACAATGCAGGGATCACCGGTGAAGGCGCGGCGCTCGATATACCGGTAGAGGACTTCAAAACGGTACTCGACACCAATCTTACCGGCGCCTATCAGATAGCCCAGGCGGCGGCGCGCCGGATGAAGGATGCCGGCGGGGGCTCGATCATCAATATTGCATCGATCCTTGGTCTCCGCGTTGCAAAAATGGTCGCGGCCTATACCGCTTCCAAGGCCGGCCTGGTGCAATTGACCAAGGCGCTGGCGCTCGAGTGGGCGCGATATGACATCCGGGTCAATGCGCTTTGCCCTGGCTATATCGAAACACCGATCAATTCGGCATTCTTCCAATCGGAGGCCGGACAAGCATTGATCAAGCGGATTCCGCAGCGTCGTCTCGGCCAGTTCGAAGACCTGGATGGCGCGCTGATCCTGCTTGCCTCCGATCGTTCCGCCTTCATGACCGGCTCCGTCATCGCAATTGATGGCGGGCATCTCGTTTCAGGACTGTGAGGACATTATGGATTTTACTATTTCACCAGAGGTTGCGGATCTTAAGAAGCGAATTGAAGCATTCGTCGAAGAGTATTTGTTGCCTGCAGAAAGCGACCCCGGCGCTTATGACGACCATGAGAATATTTCGCTGGAGCGATTGGAGGCATTGCGGGCGAAAGCACATGAAGACGGACTCTGGTGTCTCCAGTTGAGCCCGGAATTCGGAGGGCAGGGCCTCGGCAAGGTCGGGATGTCAGTGTGCTACGAAGCGATGAACCGGTCGATATTTGGGCCGGTTGTCTTTAACTCAGCTGCCCCTGACGACGGCAACATGATGGTTCTGGAAGAACTGGGAACAGTGGCGCAAAAAGAGCGTTGGCTGAGGCCGATCGCAGAGGGGAAAGTTCGCTCTGCCTTCGCCATGACCGAGCCAGATCCTGGATCGGGTTCAGATCCCGGCATGATGCAGACGACTGCGCGTCCTGATGGGAATGATTACATCATAGAAGGCCATAAGTGGTTCATTACCGGCGCGGCGGAGGCCGGGCATCTCATCCTGATCGCGAGAACTTCCGACGACCTGAAACGTGGCCATACGGCCTTTCTGTTTCACAAGGACGATCCAGGTTGGGAAATCACCCGCCGTATCGGCATCATGGGACCTGAAGAGCATGGCGGGCACTGCGAGCTTGTTTTCAACGGTTTGCGCATTCCGAAGGAAAACGTATTGCTCGCCGAAGGCCGTGGCCTGAAGGTGGCACAGACGCGCCTGGGACCCGCACGCCTTACGCATTGCATGAGATGGTTGGGGCTTTCGAAGCGTTGCGTTGAAATCGCCAAGGAATATGCAGATCGACGAATGGGCTTCGGGGTCCGGCTGGCTGACCGCGAGAGCATCCAGATCATGCTCGGGGATTTGGCAATGCAGATCGAAATCGGACGTCTTCTCGTTATGAAAGCGGCATGGGAAATCGATCAGGGACGGTATGGCCAGAAGGAAGTGTCGATGGCCAAAATCCATGTCGCCAACCTGCTGCATAAGGCAGCGGATACGGCAATTCAGATCAACGGTGCCCGCGGATATTCGAAAGATACCATTCTCGAATGGATTTATCGTTATGCACGTCAGGCCAGGCTGGTCGATGGAGCAGATGAGGTCCACAAGATGTTGCTCAATCGACATTTGGGTAACGAGGGCAAGGCGTTCCACGAATGGGATGTCATCTCATGAGTGTGCCAATAGTGTCAGAGGCCGTCGATTCCGATGTCGATATACTCGCCAAATTTCTGAATAATGCTTTTTGGTTCCGATAATGGGCAACTTGAGATCGAGTGGATCGGTGGCGGGCAGTCCAACCCGACCTACTTTGTGAACTAAGGTGGAGAGCATCACGTCCTGCGGAAACAACCCAACGGCCAAATCCTTAAAGGCGCACATACCAGTGATCGCGAATACCGTGTTCTTCAAGCGCTTTACCCGACCGTTGTTCCTGCCAATTCCCGAGTTGGCGCGGCAGTCATTTGATAATTTACTTTCCAATCAGTTTTATGTCTTTCCGGTTTCTTCAGGATGTAGAAACCGCAGGTCTATGATAGCGTCCGAACTAGGATGAAAAACAATCAATTGAACCGTAAGTTAGCTGCAGTAATGGCCACTGATATGGTGGGCTACAGCACACGCATGGAAGCTGACGAGATCGGCACACTGACGCTGAACAATCAAAATCGAATCGAGGTGTTC
>JAHEHW010000431.1 GCA_024639745.1 Salaquimonas sp.
TCTCTGCGCGGTTCCCTGTGGTATTCTGCTCGATCGGTTCGGAGCAAGACGCATGCTGGCGGCTGCGACAATCGTTATGGCGGCTTCGGCTTTTACCCGTTATTTTGCAGGCAGCCCGGTGCAGATTTTTCTGGCTGTCGCGCTTTTCGGTGCGGGCGGACCTTTGATTTCGGTGGGCGCACCGGTTGTGATCGCCAAGATTTACAGCGGCCAGGCGAGGGCAACCGCAATGGGGCTTTACGTTACCGGGCCCTATCTTGGCGGGCTTGTTGCGCTTGCGATCACCAACAGCGTGTTGATGCCTCTGACGGGGCAAAGCTGGCGTACGGTCATGGCGATTTATGGCGGTTTGACGCTGTGCGCGGGGTTAATATGGATATTGGTATCTGCGCGCGACGCCGATCGGTTCGGATCTGGGCAGGGAGCATCGAAATACAATCCTTCCGCTTTTGCCGAGATCGTCGGTGTCCCTCAAGTGCGGCTGATCCTGATCATCAGCGTCGGTATATTCTTCGTCAATCACGCGTTCAACAATTGGCTGCCGGAGGTGTTGCGCGACCACGGACTTTCAGCGGTCGTTTCCGGGTATTATGCCTCTCTGCCGGCTGCAATCGGAATACTGGGCGTTCTGATAATACCACGCCTTGCTACGGCAAACCGGCTCATCCCGTTTCTCGGTTTGCTTTTCGGCGCGGTCATGCTGGCGAGCATATTGCTTCAATTCCCGAACAGCCTGCCGCTGACTGCTGGCTTGATCCTTCAGGGGCTGGCGCGAGGCTCGATGATGACCCTTGCTATCATGCTGTTGATGGAGACGCCCGGCGTGCCGGAAGAACGGCTGGGTCTTGCCGTCGGCATGTTCTTCGCAGCGGCAGAGATCGGTGGAGTGCTGGGACCGGTGATATTCGGTACGCTCGCCTATCTATCCGCCGGCTTTGCAGTTCCGTTGATTGCGATTACGTCGGCCGCTGCCGGGTTGCTCGGCGCTCTGGTCCTGTTGGGGCGGCTTCGTTCTCCGCAGGGGCAATGATTCCTGCTGCCGCGAGCAATGCTTCGGAATCAAGCGTGCGGTACCTCTAACTTTCCCAAAGGGGAACCGCGATCCGTCGTGGAATTCTCACCACGTCCGGCTGACACGAATTTCGACTATTGTTTAGCTCAGCCGAGCGGCTCAATCGACTGGCGCGAAACTTTGCGGCCTTGCCCTATTCCAGCGTGAACGATAATCGGGAAAGTCCTTACCGCTTTGCAAAAGGAAACCCTCCGGCAGGTAGGGGTGTGCTTCATCGCCTGATATCATCTGGTTCTGGTGGTCGCGCTGCATGAAATGCCTTGGGAGGAAGGCTCGCGGGTCGGTGAGACCGGCTGCGGCGGCCATTTCGGAAAGTGCCTTAAGCGTATTCTTGTGAAACCGGGTAACCCGCTGAGATTTGTCATCGATATCCAGTGCCCGGCGGCGAAGCGGATCCTGCGTGGCTATGCCTACCGGACAACGATTGGTGTGACAGGCCTGCGCCTGGATGCAGCCCAGAGCGAACATGAACCCGCGAGCCGAGTTGGCCCAGTCGGCGCCGAGAGAAAAGGCGCGGGCAATGTCGAAAGCGGTCACGAGTTTGCCGCTGGCACCCAATTTGATCTTATGTCTCAAGCCTGCTCCGCGAAGTGTGTTGTGGACAAACATAAGACCCTCGTCGAGCGGCATCCCGATATGGTTGGCAAACTCAAGCGGCGCGGCACCTGTGCCGCCCTCCTTTCCATCGACGACGATGAAGTCGGGAACGATGCCAGTTTCGATCATCGCTTTTACCATGCACATGAATTCGCGGCGGTGGCCGATACATAGCTTGAACCCGACCGGTTTGCCGTCGGATCTTTCACGCAGCACGCCAATGAATTCCGTCAGCTCGATCGGCGTGTCGAATGCGCTGTGGCTTGCAGGTGAAATACAATCGACCCCGACTGGGACATCCCTGGCTTCTGCTATTTCCGGCGTCACCTTTGCTCCGGGCAGCATGCCGCCATGGCCCGGTTTGGCGCCTTGGGAGAGCTTGATCTCAATCATCTTGACCTGGTCGTCGGCGGCACGGTCGGCGAACCGCTCCACATCGAAGCGCCCGGCATCGTCGCGGCAGCCGAAATAACCTGAACCGACCTCGTAGATCAGGTCACCGCCGCCTTCACGATGATAGCGACTTATCCCGCCTTCGCCTGTGTCCTGGGCAAAACGACCGGCCTTCGCGCCCTTGTTCAGGGCAAGGATAGCCGTCGAGGACAGCGAGCCGAAGCTCATCGCAGAGATATTGTAAAGCGATGCATTATAAGGCTTTTCGCAATCGGGTCCGCCGATC